>JABMQB010000806.1 GCA_013203525.1 Mariniphaga sp. | reverse complement strand
ATTGATTTTAAAAATAATGGAAGTATTTTAAGAATTAAATTTGACCTAAGTGAATATAAAGTTTAACAATGAAGATACTCCTAAATTCGACCTGGATTTACAGCTCACACAGTCATATTTAATTGATTTAATTGAAAAAGAAGAGAAAATGGCGGGAGAAATTACGGTTGTTTTTTGTTCTGATGAATATTTGCTTCAATTAAATAAAGAGTTTTTGGATCATGACTATTTTACTGATATTATTACTTTTGATTATTGTGATAACAATATAATTTCAGGAGATATTTTTGTTAGCATCGACCGCATACATTATAATGCAAAAAAATATAACGTAGGGTTTAATATTGAACTTCACAGAGTATTGTTTCATGGTGTTTTACATTTGATCGGTTATAATGATAAAACTTCCGGGGAGAAGAAAGAAATGAGGAGCAAGGAAGATTATTATTTGAATGAATTTTTAAAGAATTAAAGAATGCTACCAGAGTATGATGTGATTGTTGTAGGTGGAGGACATGCTGGTTGTGAAGCAGCAGCTGCAGCTGCAAACCTTGGATCAAGCACCTTGCTTATTACAATGGATATGGGGAAATACGCGCAAATGTCATGCAATCCTGCGATGGGAGGAATTGCCAAAGGACAAATTGTGCGCGAGATAGATGCTCTGGGCGGGTATGCCGGCATTATCACAGATAAGACTACAATTCAGTTCCGACTACTGAACAAGTCGAAGGGGCCTGCAATGTGGAGCCCGCGAGCACAAACAGACCGGATGAAGTTTTCTGAACAATGGAGAAATACACTTGAAGGAATTGTCAAACTCGATTTATGGCAGGATGCTGTTGTGGGTTTAATTATAAAGGGGAAAAATGCAACGGGTATAAAAACCAGGCTTGGTATTGAATTTAAATCAAAAACAGTAATTCTTACTAACGGGACATTTTTAAATGGTTTGATCCATGTCGGAAAACAACAAATGCAAGGAGGAAGAATGGGAGAAGCTGCTTCTTATTCTATTTCGGAACAATTGGCTGATGTTGGTTTTAAAACAGGTAGGTTAAAAACAGGAACTCCTGTTAGAATCGATGGCAGGACAATTGATTTTACGAAAATGATAGAGCAACAAGGCGAAAATGAACATTATAAATTTTCATATTTATCTTCTGCCCAAAAAGAATTAAAACAACGGTCATGCTGGATTACTTATACAAATCCTGAGGTTCATAAATTACTTGAAACAGGTTTTGATTTTTCACCTATGTTCGATGGGACAATTCAAAGCACAGGTCCGCGATACTGTCCCAGTATTGAATCCAAATTAACCACATTTGCTGAGAAGTCGCAGCATCAGTTGTTTCTTGAACCAGAAGGTGAAACTACTATAGAATATTATTTGAATGGTTTTTCTTCTTCCCTGCCCTGGGATGTTCAGCTAAATGCATTACATGCAATCCCTGGTTTGGAAAAAGCAAAAATATTTCGTCCGGGGTATGCTATTGAGTACGATTACTTCGATCCAACACAACTGCATCCAACACTGGAAACTAAATATGTTTCTAATCTGTATTTTGCAGGTCAGATAAATGGAACAACCGGATATGAAGAAGCAGGTGCACAGGGTATAATTGCTGGTATCAATTCTCATTTAAAAGCACAAAAAATAAAAGAGGATTTTGTCTTAAAAAGAAATGAAGCGTATATTGGAGTTTTAATTGATGATTTAGTTACCAAGGGTGTTGATGAGCCGTATCGAATGTTTACAAGCAGGGCTGAGTACAGAATTTTACTCCGACAGGATAATGCCGATATTCGATTGACTGAAAAATCGCATAAATTGGGTCTTGCTTCTGCAGAACGCTTAGAATTATTAAAGAAAAAAATTAAGCACCGGGATAGAATTATTGACTGGATTTCAAACTTCAGTATTAAGCCATCCTTTGTGAATCAGATACTTACAAAAAAAGGCACACCTGAATTAAAACAAGGTGTTAAGTTAAAGGAAGTAATTTTACGTCCTCAGATTTCAATATTTGATTTAATAGAAGACATTACCCCATTACAGCAAATTCTGAAAACAGTTCCCACCGACAGAAAAAATGAAATAATTGAATCGGCTGAAATTCTAATAAAATATTCAGGATATATTGAAAGGGAAAAAGTTTTGGCTGATAAAATGGGCAGATTGGATGATGTAATAATTTTCGATAAGTTTAATTATGATGAATTGAAATCGGTTTCAACCGAAGCAAGGCAAAAATTAAAAACAATTAATCCACAAACAATTGGTCAGGCAAAAAGAATATCGGGCGTATCACCTGCCGACATAAATGTGTTATTAATTATGTTGGGAAAATAACGTTCCACGTGGAACAAATATAGAAACAATATGGAGTTAAAAAAATATATCAGAGAGGTTCCTGATTATCCGAAACAAGGGATAAATTTTGTTGATATTACAACTTTGCTTAAAGAACCAGAAGCATTAAAGTATGTTGTAGAAAGAATTTGCGATTTTTCAAAGGGCAAGGAAATCACAAAAATTGTCTCTTTGGAATCAAGGGGGTTTATTATTGGTGGAGCTGCTGCTTATAATTTAAATATTGGCTTTGTGCCAATTCGAAAAAAAGGGAAGCTTCCAGCTGAAACAATTTCTGAAAAATATGAATTGGAATACGGAACTGATATAATAGAAATGCATATCGATGCACTAAATGAAAATGATGTTGTTCTGATTCATGATGATTTGCTAGCGACGGGGGGAACTGCTTTGGCGGCCTTAAACCTTGTAAAAAAAATGAATGTAAAAGAAATCTACTTTAGTTTTATTATTGACCTTGCTTTTTTAGAAACATCCAACAAGAAAATATTGTCGGATTATGAAACACATGTTTTAGTTACTTACTAATTGTAATGATTATTGAAGTACTCTGTAGTAAATAAAAATATTGACTATTTAAAGTCGTTAATTGCCGTGTTGCCGGATCAGCCAGGTGTTTATCAGTATTTCGATTCGACAGGTGTAATTATTTATATTGGGAAGGCTAAAAATTTAAAAAAACGTGTTTCATCATACTTTTTAAGAACGCAGGAACATCGTAAAACTGCGCTATTAGTTCGAAATATTGTTGACATAAAACATATGGTTGTTGATACAGAAGAGGATGCACTTCTGCTTGAAAATAACCTAATAAAAAAATATCAGCCGCGATACAACATTAGGTTAAAAGATGATAAAACCTATCCCTGGATTTGTATCAAAAATGAGCGTTTCCCCAGAGTCTTCAAAACAAGAAATATTGTCAGAGATGGTTCAAAATATTTTGGTCCATATACTTCATATGTTATTGCAAATACATTGCTCGAACTTTTTAGATCTATCTATAAACTCAGAAATTGTAACTATAATCTGACACAAGAAAATGTTGAAAAAGGCAAATATAAATTGTGCCTGGAATATCATATAGGAAATTGCTGGGGACCCTGTGAAAATATCATAGACGAAAAACAATATAATGAGAGCATTAATGAAATTGCTGATATTTTGAAGGGTAATATTACAGTTGTAATAAAGCATTTGAAATCACACATGAATGATTTTTCTAAT
>JABMQB010000805.1 GCA_013203525.1 Mariniphaga sp. | reverse complement strand
GAGTAATGGTTCCCCCCCTAGAAATTTTAATATCTTTAAAGGGTGGATTTTTTGGTAACTATCTAAAAAATTTATTATTTTTGTCAAATCCAACCGAGACTCCTTCTTTAAAACCCTACAAAAATTACAGCTTAAATTACAGTTTCTTGTTAAAACAATATTCATATGATTAAAATAATTATATATTCTTTCCTGATTTAACATATTCATACTCCTCCCTCAATAAGTTATTTATTTTTATTAGATTTCCATACGCATCTTTTTTATAACAAATATAAGATTCAAATTGTTCAGCAAATTTAGATATTTCTTTCTTCCTATGTATAATATCATGTAATGCCTCATTTTTCAAATCCCCTATTCTACCATATTTTAGAGAACCATAAATTTCAGAAGAAATGGGCATTATTCCTGCTAAACATGGCAAAACGTCGCCATTAGGCATTAACACAAATCTGATGTTTTGTGAAAAACTAGTATGGCATGGGTTTTTATTTGTTCCTGGGTTTTTTTCAAGATAATTAATAAACAACGGTGGTTTTTCCATTAAATATAAATCACTTATTTTTCTTAACTGTTCCTTCAAAACAGAATAATCATCCTGAGTCCATTTAGAAAGAACAACTTCAAAATTAAGATAAAACCTTTTTACACCCAAAAGATATAAATTGTTAATAGAAAAATATAATGAAGGCAATGTTTTGGGTAAAACTACCATCGCAACCCCCAATTTTTTAATTAAACTCATCTTATTTAATAAATTGTGATACACGCTTTCTTCGCTATTTTTAAATTTCCTATTTACGTCATTTATTTTCTCATCACCATCAATACTCAATTTTATCCTTACTTCATTTCGATTTAAATAATCAATTTTATTATAATCTAATAAAACCCCGTTAGTTAAAAGTATTGGTCTGATTTTTAGCACAGGGTATTCTTTATTGAAAAAATCAATAATCCCTTTAATCAAATCAAATTTCATTAATGGTTCTCCTCCAGAAAATATAATATCTACCTCATTTGGACTGTATAAATTTAAAATATTTTTTACAAAATTAAAAATATCCGATTTATTTATATGATCTCCCCCCATTTGGGATAGTGGGCTCCCTTTTTCAAAGCAATAACTACACATAAGATTGCATTGCTTAGTTAGTACAAATTCAAAGGTAAGATTCATTTTAATGCACCTAATATAGTATTTAAATATGCCCGCTCAACCTCATTCTTTAGAGATATTTCTCTTTTTTTAAATAACAAAAAACACATTTTATTTGAACATTTTAAAATGTCGCCATAATCTCCGCCACTAATATTTTTATCCCCTATCGAAGAATGAATATTAAGAGAACTAATTTTTCTTAAATTCGTATCTAACGTTTTTTCAAAATTGGACCTATTAACATCACACAACACTAATGGGTTATTTTCATAGAAAATGGGGTCTAAAAAACGCCCAATACAACACGCAGTGATTCTTCCATCTGGAAGTAACGTAATATTCTCCCCCAAGTCACATTTTTCATTAAACAAATTTATACAATTATACTCATCATGAATTTCTTGGATTCCTTTTTGTCCCATATCATGAACAATATTGATTGGATGAATAACTAAATTTTTGTCCAAAAGATTAGTCGAATAGTAATTCATTACCTTGCTAGTTTCACCCTGGATAAGAGATATATCTGTCTTACCCCACCCACGAACGTTCAAACCATTTGATAAATCAGCAAGCCTAATCCCCAGATAAGAAAATCCAGTATGTATCTTTAATTGTTCAAATAAAAACAAAAAATCTGTATAAAAGGAACTAAGTCTGTCAGGAGTAAGTGTCCAAGCAATACCCAAAACCAATTTCTCCCCCTCCTTTTTTTTATACTCTAAAATTTTTCTTATCTTAAAAACAATATTCTCCCCACAACCCCTATGTGAATCCTGTGTTTGAATAGAACCATCAAAACTTATTGTAAATTCTAAAAATGGAAAACTAAATTGTTCAGTTATTTTGACCATAAAATCATAAAAGTTTTGGTTTAATAATGCACCATTAGTTAATATTTTAATTTTTAATCCCCCCTTACGTATTAAATTTGAATATTTTCCGCATATCCCTAATAATATTTTTTTTGTAAGTGTGGGATAAAGTAATGGTTCACCACCAAATAAATATATTTCTTTTATTATTTTTTCATCCCTATTATAATTCAAAAAAAGGCCCACCCCCTTCATAGCTGTATCCAGGGAAGTAACAGTATCATTTTTTTTATAAAGACAATAATCACATGCTAAATTACATTTTTCAGTAACTACTAAATATAATGTTTTTTTAGATGTCATTTTATTATTTTAATGCCTTAAATTCAGAAAAACCCATTTTCTCTGAATACTCACTCCAAGGCCCCTCACAAAACTTATCCCCCTTACAATCAACACATTGTGGAAACTTGGATTTCCCATAAATTCGTTTTTGTTTTAAAAAATCATCAATATTTTGATGTTTTAGCCCCCGTATTTCTGTTTCAGGTATTCTATTTTCCACAATACAAGATTCATAACCGACCATAAAACAATAAGGTATTGCTTCTGCCATACACTTAACCCCTGCCTTAATTCCAACGTCTAATCCCTTATGAATGAATGGTGCAGCTTCACTTATCGGGGGAACCACAGAATCAAAATTATTCCATGCATTCCCCATAGGATGCACAAAAGCAAACTGGAATTGATTTACCTTTAATTTAACTAAAAGTTTTGCTATTTTAGAACAATCTAAATAGTTGGATTTTACAATAACAGTATTTGTACCAACAATTTGCCCCAATCTCCTAAGATTAATTATTCCGCGCACAGTTTGATTAAAACTACCATTTGCTTTTGTTAAAAAATCATGTTGATCTGAACAATATCCATGTAATGCCAAACCAAAAACATTTGCTCCTGCCTCGATTGTTTTTTTACAAAAATCCAATGAAGCAAACATCCTACCATTAGTTTGTATTTGTATTTCTTCGTAATTTAATTCCTTAGCTAATTTAATGAGATCAAAAAAATCGTCTCTAATAGTTACTTCGCCACCAGTAAAAACCACACCAATACACCTTTTTCTAGAATCAATCAAATCATTAGATATATCATCAAAACTCCTATTACCCTTACATTTATTATCTGCCTGAACACAAAATCTACAGTTATTATTACATAAAAAACCTGTCTTGATGTCTACACGTTTCATAATACTCCACCTATTATATCCCAATGATTTTTTATGCTACGAACATTAGTGAGTATACAAACAAATGCAGTTTTAATATCTATCCGTTTACCCCCCATATAGAACACGGAGCCTTCAGATTTATATAATCTTTTTGTTTTTGTAATAATATATGGAATAATTTATATTTTCTCATAATTAATTTGTATGATAAAATCAATTAACCACTACCCTACCATTTCCTATGGAAAATGTTTATGTTCATTGTGTACTCAATCATCAATTCTTTTTATAGTACGTTTCTTTCTTTCTTTATTATTATATTATATTTATATTATATATAATAT
>JABMQB010000804.1 GCA_013203525.1 Mariniphaga sp. | reverse complement strand
ATTTATGCTGTCATTGATGATCCGGAATATTACTATTATAGAATAGAACCACTGATAAAGGCTCATTATGATAAAATAAAGTATGCGGGGGCCTTACCTTCTAGACAAAAAATATACGATTCAATTTCAGATATATATTACTCGTCATACCCCTTATTTTCCGAAAAAATAAAAAAAGAATGTGAAAATACAAACACCATCTCACATGAAATTTAGACAAAAAGATTTTGTAAATGAGTTCTATAGGTTTTGTGAATTACTTCAAAACAAAACTCCATTTGCTTTTAATAGATTTTCTGACGGAGAATTATACATTTTACAAAATAAAGAATTAATATTAGGTGAATCTAGTTCAAAGGTAGGCAGTAGCACTATCAATATAGGATATAGAAAAGAAGATCATAAACATTTTAAGCCAGAAGAGCACTCTTTCTATAGAGAAAAATTAATTGATTCTTTTAAATATGTAAAAAAAAATTATTTTAAAGGGTTGAGTTGCAGGTGTTGTGTTGGAAAAAATGAATTCAAGTGGCAATTAGATTTTCATGGCGAATATGATGATAATTTTACTTGGGCTAATTTATTAGTAAACGGGAATTATTCAAGGTTTATTCACGAAATGTATCCAATTTTCAATGAGTATAAAACAGTCTTTATTTGTAATGAACACGCAAGAGTTTCTACCTTCCCATTTGTTGTAAAAGATTTCAGAGTTGGGTATAATGCTATGATTAATGATTATGGGTTGATACAGGAAATTAAAGATTGGATAGACAAAAATAATATTGAAGGGTATTTATTTCTTTTTTCTGCATCTTCATTTAGTAAGATGGCTATTCATCAATTATTTGAACATAATACTAAAAATACTTTTATTGATGTAGGGACTACGTTAAACTCCTTTATGGATATGCGACTTGATAGAAGTTATCTTAAATCATTTTGGCTTAACGATTATCACCCAGACATTAACAAGATTTGTATATGGTAAAAACAGAACTCAAAAAAAAAATGTATAAAATGAAAATTTTACTTGTATCATTTGATAATTCGGAAAAAGCAAAAATTGGTGGAAAACACATACATCAAGAGCTTATTAAAAGAGGGTGGGAAGAAGGTGGCCATTCAGTAGATATCATTTATCCGAAAGGGAATAAAAGGTTGTTAAAAAAAATTTTAAGGAAATCTTTACAAATAATAAAAATTATAAACCCACTTAATTATTATTACTATTCAGTTACAGAAGATAGAATAAGCCTTGAATCTTCCATCCGAAATAATTTACTTACTTTAAAGTATGATTTTGTTTCTGTCCAAGATGTAGTTGCAGCTGTTGCAGTAAAAAATATTTTCGATGAATTGAAAATAAAGACACCAGTATTATTAACCTTGCATGGATACTTCTCTAGAGAATCAGTTAATTATGGTAATTTCGATTCTGCCGAACAGACTAAAATTTTGAATTTTGGAATGCAAATTGAAAAAACAGCAATCCAGTTCGTAAATGGAATTGTGACAGTTGACACTAGAATCAAAGAATATGTTATAGCAACTTTTGATTATCAAAAACCAATAAAAATGATATGTAATGCTATTGATGATTCTCGATTTTTTAAAGTTGACTCTGATACGAAAGCAATGCTCAGAAGTAAAATAAATTTACGAAATGAACAGACGATACTTCTAGTTGCCAGAAGGCTAGTAAAAAAGAATGGAGTAATTTATGCGGCAGAAGCAATAAAAGTATTAAAGGACTCTGGATTTCTTTTAGGTAGAAATATAAAATTATTAATTGTAGGTCGAGGTCCAGAGCAAAAAGAGATCGAAGAATTTATAATAAATAATAATTTAGATGAATGGATTGACGTTGTTGGGATAGTAAAGCATAGTTTTATAGATTCTTATTACAAATCTGCTGACATTATTCTGATGCCTTCAATTCTTTCAGATGATATTGAAGAAGCAACATCTCTCAGTATGTTAGAAGGATTGGCTTGTGGAAAGACTGTCATTGCTTCGGCAATTGGAGGCTTAAAAGAAGTAATAACGGATGGAGTAAATGGCATTTTAGTTAAAGACAAAAATCCAACTGAAATAGCGGACTCAATAAAAAAAGTCATACTTAGTGATAAATTCCTTTTCGAAATTGAAAAAAACGCTCAAGAATATGCAGAAAAAAACTGCAAGTACTCACAACACTCGGATAAATTTTTAGATTTTGTTATCGAAAAGGTGATTTAGAAATAATTGTTTCAAAAAACTGTTTCACTCAAAAACAATCAAACTTAAAGGCACTTTTATAGTCATCTATGGAATATTATTTATTATTTTTTACTTTACTTCCCCCATTCTTTATCGCATTATTATTAATGCTTAAATATAGAAGGTTAAATAAACTAGTAATTTCAGTAATTTTCGCCACTCTGATTCATGAAATATTTTTAGTCACTTTTCCTGTATTACATTCTATAATTAATAACTTTATTAATGAAAAAGAATTATGTATTAATGTAACGGCTGTTGAGTTAACTAAAGTTATGATAGGTGAGTCATTATACGTTTTTTTATTTTGTCTTGTATTGTTTATTGGACTTAATTTTAAATCGGGCGAGAAAAGTAATCGCAATGATAATAAAATATTTTATTCAGTACCTGAGGTAAAATTATTTAGAATATTAATAATAATCGGAACACTTTCTTATGGAATGCAGCTTTTTTATTTGGGGACGAATATTTCAAATGGTTTCTTATTAGGGTTGAATACTTATCTTGGGGGAGTTCTTTTTTCTTTCACACCAATTATTGCAAGTGCAATTATTTTAACCAAAAAGGACT
>JABMQB010000803.1 GCA_013203525.1 Mariniphaga sp. | reverse complement strand
TGGTGAGATTGCCCTTGAAATTTTAAATGAGAACAAAGATATTGACTTAATTTTGATGGATATAATGATGCCGGTTATGGATGGGTATGAAGCAATGAGCAAAATCAGGGCGACTCCTGAAATTGAAAATATACCAATTATTACTCTTACAGCAAAAGCAATGAAAGAAGATTATCAAAAAGCAATAGATCATGGTGCAAATGATTATATTTCAAAACCCGTTGATATTGATAAATTATTTTCGTTATTAAAAATATGGTTATCCAAATAATATGAATAAACCGAAAATACTAATAGTTGATGATCTGATTGAGAACCTGATCAGCCTGGAAATGATACTTAGCGATTTTAATGTTTCATTTATAAGAGCCACCTCAGGAATGGAAGCTCTCCGCAAAACAATGAATGACGAATTTGCTATGGCCATACTTGATGTTCAAATGCCTGGTATGGATGGGTATGAAACCCTTGCATTAATGCGGAAAAGAAAAAAAACAAAATATCTTCCTGTTATTTTTGTTTCGGCAATACACCAGAGCGACTTGCATATTATTAAAGGAATTGAAACCGGAGCTATCGATTTTATCCCAAAACCTGTTATCCCCGAAATACTTATTGGCAAGGTTAGGATTTTCCTGGACCTTCATTCTCAAAAAGAAGAATTAAAAAACTTATTGGAGAAGTTAGAAGAAAACAATAAAGAACTGGAAATACAGAGAGAAAAAGCAGAAGCGGCTACAAGGGCCAAAGCAATGTTCCTTGCAAATATGTCGCATGAAATTCGTACCCCTTTAAATGGGATTATTGGTATTTCAAAAATTCTTGAAGAAACAAAACTGGATACCAACCAAAGTGAACTTACCCAAATTATTACAACATCAGGTGAAAACCTTCTTAATATTATAAACGATATCCTCGACTTTTCCAAAATCGAAGCTGGACAGATTCATCTTGAAAAAATTGAATTTAACCTCCTTGAAGTTATATCCAATATTATCAAACTATTCAAATTTAATGCTGATGAGAAAGGACTCGAAATAAAAATTGAATTAAACAGCAATATCCCAAAAACATTAATAGGAGATCCATTCAGGTTGAACCAAATTATTACAAACCTTGTAAATAACGCTATAAAATTTACCGATGAAGGACAAGTAACCATCTCAGCAGAAATTGTTAAAAAAGAAGTATACAAGATAGACTTATTATTCAGAGTGAAAGACACTGGGATAGGCATTTCCGAAGAAGGGAAAGAAAAATTATTCAAGGAGTTTTCTCAAACAGAAACCTCAACAACACGAAAATATGGTGGTACCGGATTAGGCCTTGCTATTTGCCGGAACCTTGTTGTGCTTATAGAGGGTGAAATTGGTGTCGAAAGCAAATTAGAACAAGGTTCTGAATTTTGGTTTAAGCTGTCCTATCAATACCAGGAAGAAGCAATGGAAAAAAATTCCCGAGATGTCAGTATTCCGAATAATATCCAAATTTTATATGCTGAAGATAATATGGTCAATCAACGGGTTACTCAATTATTACTTAAAAAAATTGGTGTTGATTGTGATATTGCTCACAATGGAAAAGAAGCATTTGAAATGTTTAAAAATAGACCATACGACTTAATTTTGATGGATATGCAAATGCCTGAATTGGATGGTATAGAGTCGACAAGAGAGATCAGAAATTTTGAAAATAATAATAATATCGAGAATGGCGTTTATATTGTTGCTGTAACAGCAAATGCCTTCTCTGAAGACAAACAAAAATGTTTTAAAGCGGGGATGAATGATTTTATTAGCAAACCCTTTAATGAGGCGGAATTAAAAAACATTATTAAAAATGCATTCAGATAAAAAAGAAATAACTGAAACGGATACGGTTTACGGACTGGAAAGTGGCGATGTTTTTAATATGGAAGTGGAATTGCTTCTTCAGGCAGTTCACCAAATGTATGGTTATGATTTCAGAAACTATAGCAAAGCACATCTTAAAAGGCGGATTTTGCACCGATTAAAATTAATTGGCTTAAATACCGTCTCCGAACTTCAGAATAAAGTGCTTTGGGAAAAAAACTTTTATCGTACTTTTTTACAAGATCTTTCGATAAATGTAACTGAAATGTTCCGTGACCCTCCATTTTATAAGATATTACGTGAAAAGGTAATTCCGGTACTTTCAACCTATGCACATATTAAAGTTTGGCTTGCAGGTTGTTCTTCCGGTGAAGAAGTTTATTCGCTTGCTATTTTACTAAACGAAGAAAATTTACTATCGCGAACCAGAATTTATGCAACCGATTTTAATAAAAATGTACTGGAACTGGCAAAGCAAGGAATTTATAAAAAACAGGACATGGAGCTTTATGAAAGCAATTATAATAAATCGGGAGGAAAGGGAAAGCTATCTGATTATTACACTTCTAAATATGGATCTGTAATGTTTGATAAATCTCTTTCAAAAAATGTTGTATTTGCAGACCATAACCTGGTAACCGATAGTGTTTTTGCAGAAGTAAACATGGTTTTCTGCAGGAATGTGCTTATTTATTTTGATAAAATTCTTCAAAATAAAGTACTTTCACTTTTTAACAATAGCCTTTCGAATAAAGGATTTTTATGCCTGGGTACCAAAGAAAGTATTCGTTTTACCGATCAGGAAACCAGTTTTTCTGTGAT
>JABMQB010000802.1 GCA_013203525.1 Mariniphaga sp. | reverse complement strand
TGTGAGATTCCGTATAAAATCTTTCAAATTTTTACGGAATGACAGCTATGTGGTAATATTTCGGATACACAAAAAATTTTATGTAAGAATTAATTATTTTGAAGGGATAATTTTTGAAGTATCTTAAATATAATTATCAAAGATTTGGCTTTTAACCCGGCACTATCTAATCCGGTCGAGGCTGCGAACCAGCGCTTCATCTTTTCCAATGCTACGTATTGCAAGGTAATCAAGTATAATAGCTACCAATGGAAATGCCACACTTATTTTGAAAGCAATAGTCTCGTTTTCAAAACTTGCATAAGTGAAATAGTAAAAAATTCCGAAAAGACCCAGTAGCAGAATAATTGAATAAGTAAGCACCCTCATTTGCCTGATTCGTTTTTTATAAATTAAAATTGCAATAATATGCAAAAGCAAAATAATTCCAAGAAAAATCATGATAGGCAGGCCATCGAATATAACTTCTGTGCCTAACGTTACTCCTTGTGCTTTAAAAATATAAACTTCTCCAGCAGCTGAAATTTCAGCAATGGGTAACGAAAATAATAGCCCGATTATTACAGTCGATAAAACAATAAATATGGTTTGAATCCTTTGAATCATAACAAATATATTTTAGGCAAAAATAGTGTTTTTTTGGAATTGATTAATTTTGATTGATAACTTTTATTACAAATTAAATTGCACAAATTTTTTCAATCTTATTGGGAATAAGATACCATAAATAGCCTTCTACTTCATCGATTCCGGTTTTTTTCAATTCCTGTGAATAGTTTTTTACTTGTCGGTTATATATTTCGGGCATTGCATGCCCCAATTTGTAATCTACAATAATTGCTTTATTTCCTTTAATCATAATTCGGTCGGGGCGTTTTATAGCCTCTTTTGAGAGCAATTCCCTTTCAGTAAAAACTTTGTAAATTCCTGAGAACCAATCTCTGGCTTGAGCTGAATCAAGCAGTTCCTGCAACCAGCGAACCAGGGTTTTATACTCATCTGTATTGATTTTTTGAAGCTTTAATGCTTTCTGGCATGCATTTTTTATATCAGTAGCGATTTCAATTCCTGATAGGATTTCGTGCAGAAGTTTACCGAGATTTTTATCAGTTAATCCTGATTCAGAGAAAAAATTATCCGAATCAGTCCGTAATTTTAACCGTGAATTAAACTCAAAAAAACTATACTTATTCAGAATTATTTCTTTTTTTGATTCCTTGCTTTTTCTTTCATTTTTTTGCAAATGCCCAATTGCAAATGTTTTATTTGATTCATCATAATCTCCTTGCCAGTTTTGTTTTTCTGCCAACATGGAAAGCGAATTAAATAGAAAGTGGTTTACTTTTCCTGGTTTTGAACTATTTTCATCAAATGGAGCATTAATATACAATACTGATATTGCTCGTGTGAATGCCACATAAACAAGGTTTAGGTTATCGACATAAGTGTTTAGTAATTCTTCAAAATATTCACCCCTAAAAATTGTTTTCTTCATTTCATTTACAGCTTTTACAGGTACCAGTGGTAGTTTATTAAATGGTTCAGATTTTGGCTCGCACCATAGGGTGGGAGTATTATTCCATCCAATACTCCAGTCAAAAAATGGAATCAATACAGCTTTAAACTCTAATCCTTTTGATTTATGTATAGTCATTAAACGAATAGCATCGGTATCATCATTAACATTTACTGATAGCTTATAACCTTTTTCATTCCACCACTTTAAGAAATTCGAAAGGTCGTTAGAAATTGTGGATTTTATTTGAGCAGATTGGTCAATTAATCCTTGCAAATAAGGAAGGTCTTCTTTTAAATCAAACAAGTTGAAGGTATTGCAGATAAAAGTAATGGCTTCGTCAATCGATGCATTGAGGATATTGGTTTGTAATATTTCAATAATTGGTTTAAAAATTGTTTCAAATTCCTCTTCATATGATTTATCCAGTTGAGCTAATTTTTCATGTTCCCGATTTGCAAAATTAAAAGCAACCTGCCCTTCCTTTTCAACTGTTTTATATACAATGTCTTTTCCTTTACGGGCCAGTTCAGGTTGAATGTAAACTTTATATTCATTGAGGATGTTTGCTTTTGTGATTTTATCATCGGGGTTTATCAAGTGGTTAATAAGCTGTGCTACAAAATTTACGCTTTTAGAAGAATTCAGGAACAATGATTCATTTGAAATGATTTCAAAATTATATGAACTGTTTTCGGGAAGTTCGGCAGCACTTAGGAAAAAACGGATAATATCGCTGCCTTCTGAATTACGTCGTACTAAAATAGCAATATCTTTCCCCGTATAATCAGAATCCTGAAGTTCTTTAACCTGCTCAAGTAATGTTTTTAACGACTGTTCCTTAAAGGATGATTCTTCAGAATTTTCAATAAAGGCAACCTTTGTAAACCCACTATTTTTCAATCCTTTAATTCCTTGAAACTGTTCAACATCATTATAAATAGAACTGAATAATTGAGAGGAGGCTGAGCTTTCTTCACCTTCTTCTTCCTTAAATTTTGAGGTTATTTGATTAACAAGTTCGGGAAATATAATATTATTAAATTCTATAATTCGGGAATCACTTCTCCAGTTTGCATCAAGGTTTTTTATTGTGAATTGTTGGCTGTCAAATTGTTTCTCAATAAGATTTGCAAGAATATTCCAATCACTATTCCGCCATCGGTAAATCGATTGTTTTACGTCTCCAACAATAAGATTTCTCTTTCCTTCAGCCAGTGTATTATCAATTAAAGGTTTAAAGTTCGACCATTGCATTCCCGAAGTGTCCTGAAATTCATCCAGCATAAAATAGTTGTAGGTATTTCCGGTTTTTTCATAAATAAAAGGTGAATCGCTTCCATTAATTATTTTTTTCAGAAGCAGGTTTGAATCAGAAAGTGGCAGGATTCCTTTTTCATGGCGCAAAGAATCAATTTCTTTTTGTAAATCATTTAAAACACCCAGGGTAAATAGGTTGGCTGCAATTTTTTGAGCTGTTATATAATGAGTTCGGTTAGAATCATAATATTCAAGGATTTCAATTAGCAAGGGAAGAAGCTGATTTTCAACTAAAGTTAAAACTTCATTTTTGCGACCATGGCTCTTTTTGATCCAACTACCTGCGTCTTCGCTTGCGTCACGAACGCGTTTTCCATAATTGAAATCAATTCGGGATGTTTTTAGAAATGCACCGGCTACACCTCCCGATCCATATGAAAAATCTTCAATTGAAAGGTTATTTTCTTTAATTATTTGTAATCCTTTAATTCCCTTTTCTTTTAAAATAGTTTCAAAAGATCTAATAATATTGCGAAGTTCATTCCGATATTCTTTAAGGTGGGATCGGTTGTATAATTCCTGATTTTTTTCAATAAAAAAATCCTGGTACTTTTCCTTAAATAATTCTTTGCCCAGGTTTATTATTTCATCTCTGATATTAAAACTTTTATTGTCGCGTATTCGTTCTTCCCCAAGTTGTGTGAGCCAATTCAAAAGTTCCTTATCCGTACCTGCTTTGAGAATTAATCGGTCGGTAGCTTCAAAAAGCAACATTTCGTTATCAAGTTCAAGTATATAACCAGGTGTAAGTCCTAATTCGCGATTAAAGGATTTAATTACCCTTTGTGTAAACTTGTCGATGGTACTTATCGAAAACCTGTTGTAGTCGTGTAATATATTTCTAAGGGCTTCCTTTGCTCTTACCTTTAATTCATCATGTTTTAAACTTGTTTCCTTAACAATCAATGTAGTATACGAGCTGTTTTCAGGATTTTCTGAGATTTTATACAATTGACTTACAACCCGTTCTTTCATTTCGGCAGTTGCCTTATTGGTGAAGGTTACAGCCAATATATTTTTATAATTATATTCATTTTGAAAAATTTGTTTCAGGTATTCCCCTACCAGTCTATATGTTTTTCCTGAACCTGCCGATGCTTTATATATGGTTAACATAGAAGATATTGATATTAAAATTGCCGGTTTGTGACACTTATACGGGTTTGTATTTTAACCTTGTTTGATACTTTGTACTGAAGAAACATCGAAGCTCCCCGAACATCAAAATTGTTTAATCCTTTGTTAGGAAGCGGGGATGAATAAATTGAATTTGCCCCAAAACTATTCCCGCCGATGGTAAATTTATCGGAAAGTTTGTAGGCTGCCTGGCTAAATATTGCTGAAGAATGGATTAATGGCATAGCAGCAAAAGGGAAATTCATATTATTAATTCCTTGTGGATTAAATACATAATAATTGTAATCCTGTTGCATATTCAGAAAACCTTCATTAAAATCAAATTTAGGGAATTCAACCGGATCATAATCAAATAGGGGTAAAGCAAGCTCCAAAAACAATAACTGATTCGTTAGAGAATTCTCAGGAAAAAGGAGGCTATCCTTAACAAGAACCGAGTCAACCGAAGGTAACTCCGGCTGAATAAGCCCTTGGGCAAAGGCGGTGTTTGAGAAAAGGATAAAAAGAAATATGATAGTTGATACTTGTTTCATATTAATTGCTTTTCTGAAAAGTAAAAATAAAAAGAAATAACGGTATGTTGGAGATTGTTTCAAATTTTTAAGAATTAATATATTTTGTTTTTGCCTATCTTCTAT
>JABMQB010000076.1 GCA_013203525.1 Mariniphaga sp. | reverse complement strand
CAATTATTTTAACTTGACCGAAGCAGATAAGCAGTTTTGATTATTTAATTAATTTCATATTTCCACAACTTTTTTATAAAATTCAGCAGGTTGACCTCTGTCCCATTTATTATAGATTTTTTCAGAAATATCTGTCGGTAATGGCAATGTCTTTAAATTGTGGTCTTTATATAGTTTAAATATTTCACGCGAATATTTCTCACATAACAGGCAATCACCCGGAATATGGAACTGCTTTCTCATCTTAACATATATGTTTTCAAAAATTTCATCCTTAATATTTCCAAAAGAGATATTCAGAAATTCACAGGGTTGAACATCACCTTTTGAATTTATATAGAACCTGTCAGTAGCACCGGCAGTACAGCCGAATAAGGACTTATCTTCTTCAATAACCATTGCAGCTATGTAAGGATATTCTTTGTATTCTTTTTCCAGATTAAACCTGGTTACTTTCTTTTTAATAAAATCTATATCCTCCTCCGAAAACTGATCTGCTCCTGATTCAAGCCAGCCCCCTGCGGGTTTGGGTTTTATTAATTGTAATATAGCTCCGTTAAACTGTTTTGCAATATCCATTACCTTTTCGAATGTTCCGTCATAAAATTCATGACTCATCAAACACGTATTGAAATGGACGGCAATACCAACCTCATGACATAATCTTATGCCATTTACAAGCGTATCCCATGCATCATCTCTTCCCATAAAGTTATTTAGTTTAGCAGGATCATGAGTATGAAGTGAAAACATAATTCCGATAAGATTTTTACGTTTTCGTAATTCAGTTAATCTGTCAAATGTCATCCCGTCGCCGGTTGAATTAATTAATATCTCAGACCTGTTGTCAATGGCGTCGCAAACTTTTATCAACCTGTCAAAAACCATAAAAGGTTCACCGCCCTCAATATTGAAAAAGGCAATTCCCTTATCCTGGAGTTTTTTAACTGTTTTAACAAGTAATTCAATTTCAACATCCTTACCTTTATCAAACTTCTGATAACAATGTTCGCATTTAAATCTGCATGCAGAAGTAATGGAGACAAGGGCAGAAACACATGGCATCTTTTCCTTAAATTCAAGGACTTTACTGCAGGCTGTAAAAAAGGCTTTAGAAGGAAAAGCAGGAACATATAAGTTGATCTTGGTAAACTTCCCTATTTTGACATATTTATTATGTCGCATTTTCGACAGGAAAAATAAAAGCCTTTTTAAAAAACGTATAAAATACTTATGTTTGATTTCTCCGCCAATCAGCTTTCCTGTAAAATAAAACAGCGTTACTAATTTTATTTTAAGGCCAAATAATTTTTTCCTGAAACCGATAATTTTTTTGATCTCTAATCGTTCCATGATGATTTAAATTAAATTGTTATCTCTATACCATTCAACCGTTCTTTTTATTCCTTCTTTCAAAGGGTATTTATTTGTAAACAACAGTATCGCCTGCGCCTTTTTAGTAGAATATTCGATATTATCATAAAACATATTTACTCGGCTGCGGGTTAATAAGGGTGGATTTTTTAAATTAAATAGCTGAGCGAAAAATTCCATCAAAAAACCTATTGGATAGACAATTGATTTTGGAATATTAACGGGCTTTTTTATTCCAAGTTCTTTACAAAATGTTGAATAGATAGTGTCCATATACTCACTTTCCTTATTACCGACAATTATTTTATGCACACCTGAAAGCCCTTTCCTGAATGCCAGGTAATATGCCCTTGCTAAATCCCCGGCATATACAACATGAAATTTATTTTTTTTACAACCGGGAAAAAAAGGCAGTCCTGTCTTAACAGTTTTTATATATTCATAAAATCCGGTTGAAAATTCACGCTCGCCATATACCCACACCGGTTCAATTACTGTCAGGTTTAAATTATTATTTTTTGCAAAACTGATAGCTTGTTTTGTTGCTAATGATTTGGTAACTCTATAAAAGTTCATACACGAGGGGAAAATCTTTTCAAGAAAATAATTGTATTGCGGATTATCGGGAGATTCTTCATTTTTTATTTCAGAAGAATTTTCTTCTCCATAACTGGAAATGGATCCTGTAATGATTATGTTGTTAATACCATAATTTCTGCATGCCCATAAAACATTTAAAGTACCTATTACATTGGTTTCATAAAAATCTTCAT
>JABMQB010000075.1 GCA_013203525.1 Mariniphaga sp. | reverse complement strand
GTTAATTCCCATTTACCCAATTTATCATCCACCGGTTCCCAAATACAATCACCCAAAAAAAATTGATAATCGTTTGATTTAATATAATGCTCGCCGGTAAAGGCTGGTAATATTTTTCCATTTTTATCCTTAAATGGAGGATGTTCAATTTTATAAATTAATTTCTCCCCTTTTCCTTTTTTAATTCGAAGCACATAACCAAATTCTGCTCCTGGAACAGCTTTTATTTCATTTGTAATATTCAATATTTTAGGAATATTTTTGCTTTCCCTATCCCATTGGGTATATTCTCCAAATGAATAAATTTCTATATGCGGTTTTCTTTTTTTCATAAAATAGATAAATCTGAATTTACAAAACAATTGTGGATTAATCATGTTAATATAATGGTATTTATCAATCCAACAAATGCTATTGATACGTAAAAATATTAGTTTATTAGCCTGGTTTATACTTCCAGCTTATTTTTTGATTTTAGCAAACTCAACACTAAACAAGCATTCCCATAGTTTGACTAATGGCAATGTTATATCTCACTCCCATCCTTTTAAAACAAACAAAAATTCCAAATCTCAGGGCTCAAATCATAATCATAGCAAAACAGAATTTATTATATTCGATAAACTTGCCATTGAATACTTTGAAAATAATATTCAAATAGAATGTTTGGAATATATTCCATTCCTGATTCAGGAGCTTGCAAGTCAGACTATTACTTTTGCTTACTTTTCCTACTATTCAGAAAAATCATCAAGGGCGCCACCTTATCAGATTATCTAAACTCATCCCTATTTTCTTTTTTAATAATCTGAATTTTTTTAGTATGAAATTATTTTTTATTGCAACAATTGGATTGTTGTTTTTATGTCAACCCGTTATTTTAATAGCTGCCGATCCGGAAAAAAAGCCCAAAACTGATGCCATGTTATTTGGCGATGTCCAATCAAACAACGAACATATACCCTTTGCTACACTTACGGTTGAAGGAACTACAATAGGTGCTACAGCCGATGTTACCGGGCACTTTATTTTGACCAACCTCCCGATTGGCAAACAAACCATTATTGTTTCGGCAGTTGGTTACAAAGCTTTTGAAAAAGAAGTTATAATGGAGGCAAATAAAAGTGTAACTATTCAAATTGAACTTGAACCCGATAATATTGGACTTGAACAGGTTGTTGTATCAGCCGATCGAAATGCAAAAAACAGACATGAAACGGCAACCATAGTAAACAGTATTAGTAACAAGTTATTTGGTAGAACCCAAAATATAACATTAAGCGAAGGATTAAATTTTTCGCCGGGATTAAGGATGGAAAATAATTGCCAAAATTGTGGATTTACTCAGGTACGAATGAATGGATTGGAAGGTGCTTATTCGCAAATTCTAATAAACTCACGACCTGTATTTAGCGGGCTTGCAGGTATTTACGGATTGGAATTAATCCCTGCAAACATGATTAAAAGAGTTGAAATTGTAAGGGGAGGTGGATCGGCAATGTATGGTAGTAACGCCATTGCCGGGACAATAAACCTTATTACAAAAGATCCAATTGCCAATACTTTTAGCGCATCATCAGCTTATAGTTTAAATGGACTTGGGCTTGAAGAAAATATTACTGCTTCTCCTGATTATACCGTAAATTTTAATGGGTCATTTGTTGCCAGTGATTACAAAAGCGGGATGAGCCTCTTTGCATTTCACCGCAAACGCGATCCCTTTGATGCCAATGGAGATGGTTTTTCTGAACAAGCATCAATTAATAATTCAACCTTTGGAATTCGTTTTTTTCAGCGAATTTCAACCCGTGGAAAAATAACTGTTGATTATTTTAATATTAATGAATACAGAAGAGGCGGAAATAAATTTGAATTGCCATTACATGAAGCTGATATTGCAGAAAGTGTAGATCATGGAATTAATACCGGAGCGATTTCTTTTGACCTATTAATGCGCGAATCAGATAAACTATCTGTTTTCTTTTCGGCACAGGGAGTTGACAG
>JABMQB010000801.1 GCA_013203525.1 Mariniphaga sp. | reverse complement strand
TGGCAAAAATATAATCACCAAAAAAACTATGGTTATTTTCAAAATGGTTTTCCTCATAGCTTGAAAAAAATATTCTACAATCAATGGCTTTGTTAAAGATATTAATATTCTGAAAAATTTCCAGAAGAATGAATAATAATAAAATCTTATGGTTACATCTTGTCATCCTTTAATTAAGAAGAAGATTAATATGGAACGACAAGATATAAACAGCGATCAGATAAAACTTAATAATCGGTAATTAATAAAATCATAATTGTATGTACTCCAAAAGTTCCTTATTAAACCAAAGAATAAAAATTACACATAAATATATTTGTTAGAAAAAAATTTCGTAACTTACAGAAAATCAAAGGCTGATACTCAATAAGGAGAAGAACATAGCAGAAGATTTTTGGAGCAGCCCAAAACCACAAAATCTGAATTTATGACAAAATTAGAAAAACTTCTTAAACAATCCCGGGAATTAAATCTTTCTGAGGAATATGATAAAACAATTGAACTACTATCTGAGGAGATACTTAAGAAATATAAAAGTGCCGATCTTTATGCTGAAAAAGCACAAGCATACTATAAGTTAAAAGAATTTGAGTTGTGTTATGAAACTACGGAACAAGCGTTATCCTTAGATCCGGAAAATGCAAAAGCAAATAATTATAAAGCCAATATTTATTATGACAATAAGGAATATGAAAAATCAAAAGAATATTATCTGAAAGCAATTCTAATAGATCCAAATTATGTACAACCTTATTATAATTTAGGAGTTTTATTCAAGGAGCAGTTAGAATATATAAAAGCAATTGATTATTACAATAAAGCAATTCTAATAGATCCTAAACATGTTGATGCCTATATTGGAATAGGGGCTACTTATTATAATTTACAAAAATATGATCAGGCTGTTGATTTTTATAAAAAAGCCATTGAAGTTAATCCAAAATTTGATCCCCCCTATTATAATTTGGGTTTAGTTTATTTAAATACTAAAAATTATACAGACTCACTTAAATATTTTAGACAATATATAGAACTTACGGAAAAAAAACCAGACTATTATACATCTTTAGCCAAATCAAAAATTACAGAATTAAAAAAATTAATAAAAAGTATTGAATTCAGTGAAATCAGTGAATTGGTTGAAAAAATAAAAGAACTTCTTCTTTTTAATGAAGGAAATATAACACATTACACAAGTCTTACGGTTGCCAGAATATTAATTTTAGAAAAAAGATTGTTTAGATTATCAGAAGGAGCATTTCTTAATGACACATCAGAGGGCAAAGAGTTATTTAAGTTCCTAAATCTAAATTATTCAAAAGAAACTGATCCGAATTCAGATTCAAAACCATTTACACAAAAACCCTTTATTGGAAGTTTTGTTGCTGAAAACAAACACAACGATTTAACCTTATGGCGCATGTATGGAAAAGAAAATATGGAAGAAGCCAAAGGATGTTCAATTACTATCCAGATGGATCAGTTTATAGACAGCATAAAAAATGAAATAATCAAAAAAACGGATTCTGAAGTACCATCAGCAATTGGAGAAGAATTTACTTTTTACAGGGTTGCCTATTGCAAAAATTGTGAACGTGATCAATTTATTATTAACGATGCCAACAAAGAAGAATTAAATAATTTCAATTTATTAATGGAAGAGTTATCTGAGAAAATAAAAAATTACATTTCTAAAAAAGATTCAGAAATCCAAATCCTTATTGAACGGTTAAATGAAATAGCATATCTGTTTAAAAGTGCCGAATACCAACATGAAAATGAGTTACGATTAGTATTAAACGGAGTTGGTTTTGATAAAAAAATTGATACATTATTAACTCCATCTAGGGTCTATATCGAACTAGTACCTATAAGTCCATTAATCAGCAAGATAACATTAGGACCAAAGGTAGAACGAGCAGACGAATGGGCAGCGGCATTCTATTACAGTCTTGATAAAGAAGATCTTGACAGTATAGAGGAAGATTCTCACCCAGAAATAAATATTTCCAGATTACCTTTTAAATAATATTACAATTCTGCAACAGCCAATTCCACAACTTTAAATCCATATCATTAATTGCAATCATACTTCAACTCCCCCTTGTTTGTAACGAGGGGGAAATTGGTTTAAGTTTATAACTTATCTGAATCGCCCTTTTTATTAAAAACATTCTTTTAATTCAACAATTTCAATATTTATTCAAGAATCGTTAAAAACGACTTACAGTACATCCCTCGTTGCAAACAATGGACAGGAGTAATTCAAAAAAATAAAAAACATAAATCATCGACAATTACAAACAAAAATAATTTGAAGGACATAATATGAAAATCTTTAATTTTTGCTTTAAATGGATGTTAGGAACAGCTGGATTTTTTTATTCTGATAGGTTTGTTTATGATTTTCACTTGTTTCCTAAAAGCCGATCCTTTTACCGACCTCATTTTTGGGACTCTTTTCCAATCAACTAAACAAGTTCCTGAATCAATGTTAGTTCTGTACTGGTTTGTTATGGAGATTATGGGTGCTGTTATGTGTGGTTGGGAATTTTGCTATTCTTCATTATTTATAATGGATTTCGTAAAAAAGAAAAATGGGCGTGGTATTCTGTTCTGATATCAATGTCTATTTAGTATGTGCCCGATACTGTAATCTCCATCTCTCTCGGATTTATATCTAATGCTATTTAAAATACGGTTTTATTTCTATCATTTTTACTGCCGCTAATAGCAACAAAATCAGCTTTTGTAAAAAAATAAACTCTTTTAAGACTTAAATCAAGCATTCAGTATCAAGTATCAAACATCCACCTCCAAATTGGTATACTCATTTGTAAGTTCAAAACCATATTCGGGGTATTCATAAACCGGCATCCGAGGTTCCGTTTGCCCGATGGAATAACAGTACAGCGCAGTATAATCCTCTTTATCTTCTCCAATGTCTACCAGTTGCTGAAGATATTCATCGATTGATTTTGATTCGATAATCACCACCTTTCCCATTGTATTTATAATGGGGCTATGGTTTCGTGTACGATCGTGGTCAAATTCCAGAATCCTCCTGCCATATCGTGTAATGCCGATAACACGGAAAGTCAGGCTTTTACCAACTCCTGGAAGGTTCAATACATTCCGGTCGGTTGCCAGGAAAGGTATATTGTTCTCTTTGCGTATCTTTTCAATTTGTTCAACAACTTTATGGGGATGGAGTGTCAGACTTTTAATTTCTTCAAAACATTCGCCAGGAATTAATCCAAGTATTTTTTCTTCCAATTGTTCCTGTACTGCCCGGGCATTGGGGGCGAAATTAAAACTATTTTCTTTGTATCCTTTTACAGTAAAAGTATAGTAATTAAGAACTCCAATATCATTCAACACTCTCCTGAGTTTTGCTGAATGCCCCCTTCTCGAAGCTGCCATTGTAAAAACCAATTGGTTAGTAACAGCCCATCCTGCCGAAAGAAGTTTCCTTATCCCTTCTGCAGCCTCTGGTGTAACTTCCATAGGCGACTCAAAATGTGTTTGAATCACAAACTGCTTGATACCAACCTTAGCGGCTTTTTGCTTAAAGCTTTTCAAAATCTGAATCAATTCATCGGTAATACGGTGTGGAAGGTAAACCGGTAACCGTGTACCCAAACGAATCCGGATTATTTCAGCATATTTTTTTCCATTGTTTCTTTTTTTATTGGCCACTTTTTTCCTCAGTGCCATATCATAAATTCCATCCAGGATTTTGTTAAGCGAATTATCAGAACTCATTAATGCATCTCCTCCGGTAATCAGGATATCACGTAACTGCGAATCATTTTCGAAATATAATAACAACCTGTTTAATTTTTCATCCCAGGTTTCGCTTGGTTTTAATTTATCGAGGTTAAAATTGAGGTTCCCAGCCTGAAAATCGAACATTCGCTGGCAACTTGCACATAATCCTCCACATGCACGCCCCACGGTATCGGGTATTAGAATAGCCACTTCAGGATAACGGCGATGGACATTATGCACCGATGGTAATATCCAACCTGCTGCATTTGGTTTGCCTATTTTAACTTCATCTTCCTTTTCCCAGGCAACAATATGCCCAAATTCATCGACCAGTTGCTGGCTATACAAAATATAATAACGGATTGCCAGGTCGGCCCCAATAGCAAAATACGGAACCCGTACATGCAACAACGACAAGTAATACGGATTGATAAAAAAAGGGATTCCCTTTTCCTCTGCTTCAAATAAAATCCTCATAGTATCAGGATCCAATGAATTACCAAGCATTTCATTTAAAAGTTCCGGAGAACGTACAGCAAATTGTAAATGGAATAATGATTCCTTCCACCATGTCAGCATCCGGTTAACTTTTTCCTTATGATTCATTCCCTGGTCGAATTGGTATTTTGCACGATTTATAATCCCCTGATCCATTTTATTGATCAATACATTTATAATCCGAAATTTATTCTCTTCACGAAGCTGGACAATCCTCGGATCCAATCCCGATGGAAACCTTTCCATCCACTCCTCAATTTTTCCCATCGTGGGTTGCTCTTGTTTCTGTTGCCCTTTAAATTGCCTGAACAATTGCACCATATCTATAAAAAAGCCTGGCTTGGCTCCACCGGTCCCATAATTTACTGCCAGCCATACCATACGGATGGGATTGGATATTGCAATCTCTCCCCTGATGTTCTGATCTTTAAACTCTATTCCTGCATGATCGATATAATCCAGAATTCGGATGATAGCATAATCCTGCCAGGTTAAAAGATGAAAATTTGCAATACTTGTATCTTTCCCCTGATAGAAACTTATTGCCGCAGGATTTTTCTCCAACTCAGGATAAATCCAGTTTCGTATACCTACCAATGCTTCAGTTTCGTTTTTTGAGTTACGCATTATTTCCTCCAAAAGGGGATTCTCTTTCAATAAAATTTTTAACAATTTATGCGCACATACATTGATGGCAATCTGATCGAGTGATTTTAAATAATCCATGGCTAAATAGTTGAATTGTTTTCTGATTTTTCAACCATATAAAATAGTGAAAAGATAAGGAAGAGCCAAAGTTTTTGCCCAAATGTTTTTGTAAGAGTATTATCAGAATCAATAATTATAGTATCATTAATTAATGAAATAATAATTAGCCTTGCTATGGTGAGTTTATCGAAGCATATTTTAAAAGCCCTTGATTCAATGTCTTATTTATTACAACAACTTAAAACAAGTCATAATCAAATTTCATAAAACTACCTCATTTTTAGCAGTTATTCATAAAAAGTAACATTTTTAAATGATAGGCAAATGCCTGAAGAAGGCACCTTTTCGCCATTCTGGTTTTCAAAAGCATAAAACGAATTATCTGTAAAACATAAGGGAAGTATAGCAAACCTTTAGTTCTTCATCCATTAGACGCTATAATACTGGTTTTGAAATAATTATCAAATCCTTACTCCCTGTTAATCAAATAGTTTTGAATCTAAATCCATTCCTTTAATTACAATCATATTCATAATTAGTAGGGTAACCAACAGACCAGGTTACGGTTAAGGGGTAATCAGAGTCATTATAAGTGTAAGTGGTTTCGCTTGTATTTGAAATGCTTCCATCCGGATTTAACCGGGTAGATTTAATAACATTATTACTACTTAACATCGTAAACAAGTTCGAAGTCAATGCAAGGCCTAAATTACTTAATGGTGTTTTTTTATCATCATATTTATATTCAGTCACGGAGGCGTTGGTGCTATTAATATTAGCTAATGTGATTTTTATTATGTTATCTCCTGTCCACTCAAAATTATAATTCGCCACTTCAGAATATGTATAAGTGAAAGTACTATGGTTATAAAAAACAAGTTTACTTAGCTTATTGCCAGAATATTCTGCCAACATGTACCCTTTATCGTTAATAGGATCAGGTTTTGGATAGGTTATAGAATCAGGCAAATCACCGGTATAAAAGAAAGAGTACTCCGCGTACATCTCCTCTGGATCGGTATAAGTAATATATATTTTTATTTGATTTAATTTATCGCCATTATAACTGATTGTTGTTCTTTCAATGTAAGGATCGGGTTCCAAATCCCATGACTTTTTTAATACTTCAATAAGTTTTCCTGAAGTATCATAACTATAATCGGTTGTCTCATGTGCCGGATCGTTGGGAATTGACCAACTTGTTTTTTGAAGGAAACATCCTGCAATTGGATCGGTGCCACGATCTTTATCGGTTTCAAACAAATCACAGGATGACAAAACTAATATTCCAATTACTACGATAAAAAGAAGTAGATTTTTCATAACACAGGCTTTGGTTTTTGAATTTTAACTCAAAAGGTATTAATCATAAAAAGAATAAAGTTATAATTTTATATTTTTCACAGGAATAAAACGCAAACAATTTTTACCAATATTTTTGATGAAAAACTCATTTGTAAAATAAATGGGGAGAGGAAATTATAAAGAATCATTGTATATCAGAAAATGAAAAAAAATCCAAAAATCAGCATTCATAAATCAATAATCACAATTCCGCAACTGCCGATTCCACAATTTTTTTCATAAACGACACACGTTGTGGAGAAAGTTTACTCCGTCTTTTTTTCAGGTAATTAATACTGAGTGGTGAATAGTTTTCAGTATGAGCTATAAACTCCGGGCTATAATACTGCCCGCTTAAAAGTATTGTTTCCAATAGCATGGTTTCCACACTTTTTTTCATCAGGCTTTTAAAAACCGGTAATTTATGTCCGTTAAATAAATCCATCAAATCGAAAACATGATTCCCCAAATGGAAAGTCTGAGCAGTATATGTATCAAGGTTTTGATAGGACGAAGCCTGTGAAAAAATTGTTAATTGCCCGGCACAAGAGTCTTCCTTAACATCCTGAATATCATCAACCAATTGCAGGTATGCACCAAAACCAAAAAAGAACCGGGCTTGTTCATCGGTAATATCCCCACCAACAAGATAACCATCAGCTAAAACTGAAGTACCCCCCTTTTCGATACAAATATTTAAAACTTCTTTTTCTGTTAGGTTTCCTTCAGGATCAAGCAGGCTCATACTTTTCGACTGAGCATCGTGAATGGCCAAAAGGCTGGCAAAAACCTTAGGATATTTATCTCTGTCAAATTGATCCTCAATCATTTCAACCAACCTGAAAATTCTTTCTTCATTTTCATTTTCGGCATCAACTTTATCACCTGAGAGTTTTTTTCTGAACCGTTTACTAAATTCAACTTTTACCTGTTGTATAATTTTTGGATTATCGAGGTAGTTATCGCTATATGGATAAAGCATACTGTAAGCAAAAATAGATGGTGTTAATTCCACCTTATAACCCAACATCAGCTGAATACCATTCATAATCCATGCATTTCGGCATGCCTGAAAAACATCATCAAGGTTAACATTCTTATCAAATTTCCGGCTCATTCGAATAAAATCCTTGGTCATCTGTTTGTATTCTTCAGAAAGAATAATATCCAGTTGTTCTTCCTGGTAATCAAAAACCGATTTAAACAATTCCCTTGCAAGAGGGGTAAGCTTTTCGGCAGGTTTTGAATTCAATTCCTTTTTATTGCTTCTTTTATTGATTGATTCTATAAATTTTTCAAAAAACTTTTCCCTTGCTTTTTTTTCATTGGCAGGATAAATCTGTTTCAAATCAGGAAGGGAGGTTTGACACGTCGACCAGAGGTTTACAAAATATTGAGTAAATTCATTTACAGGCAGCAATTCATTCATAGTTTTATACTTTGTAATCTCTAATCTTTTAGATACTATACAAATTTCATTAAAACTAATCAAACTGTTTTACCTCAACAACAATTTCCGTTAAAATGGAAGTATTTGTGGGTGTACAAGAGAATTTACAGGGTGAAAAATAGTTGGCAGTATTCAATATTCAATGTTAAGTTGCCAACTGTCTAGGCTATGTTATTAAAAACTGCCTGAACATCATCATCTTCATCAAGCTTGTCGAGCAGTTTTTCAATTTCTTCCAATTGTTCCTCAAAATATTCAACCGGCGAGTTTGGAATTCTTTGTAAGGTTGCTTTTTTCACTTCAATGCCTAAATCTTCAAATGCTTTCGAAAGGTCGCCAAAATTAGTGTAATCGGCATAAGCATAATAAGTCCCTTCATTTTCATCAATCTCTTCAAGTCCGGCGTCAATTAACTCCAATTCAAGTTCTTCAATATCCAACTCTTCTGTTTTTTCAAACTCAAAGACCGCCTTTCTTGAAAACATAAATTCAAGTGAACCATTTGGAACCATTCCCCCTCCACATTTATTTAAATAACTTTTTACATTAGCAACTGTACGGGTTTGATTATCGGTTGCACATTCAACAACTATTAAAACTCCGTGTGGGCCTTTACCTTCGTATAAAATTTCATCATAATTTGCTGCATCTTTTCCTGATGCACGCTTGATAGCTGCCTCAATATTTGTTTTTGGCATATTCTGGGCCTTTGCATTTAAAATAGCCGTACGTAATGTTGCATTCATATCCGGATCAGGGCCACCCTCTTTAGCTGCTATAGTAATTGCTTTCCCTAATTTTGGAAACGTACGCGACATTTTATCCCAACGTTTTTCTTTTGCTGCCTTTCGGTATTCAAATGCTCTACCCATTTTTGAAATATTAATGTTTTGCGAAAATAATATCAATTCATCTTCAAAACAAATTTAAATCATGATAATAAAGTACAAGAGGTATTTATAACATTTTTAGAGAAACATATTCTTTGTAACTCCTTAAATCAATGTACAATAATGGCATATTACACAAAGTATTAACCTTAAGCTTTTTGTTTAATTTTTTTAGGTTTACAAATTTTTTCTTCCTTGTTGGCAATTACTCCACACTTTTTGCAAAAGTATTTTGGATTATCCGGTTCAGAATATTTTTTCTTCTTACAAACTGTTTTTTCCATTAACTATTCCTGTTCTCTGTGGGAGAGAACAACTTCTACAGGAAAATTGTTTTGCAAGTATTCCATTATTTTTTCGGCAGCATACACCGATCTGTGTTGCCCTCCTGTACAACCAAAACTTATGGTAAGATGTGTAAATCCACGCTCCAGATATTTTTTCACAGACCTGGTTATTAATGATTGAACAGAATTAAGGAATTCACCCATTTCTGTTTTAGTTTCAATGAATTCAATCACTTTTTCATCTTTCCCTGTCAAATCTTTGTATTCTTCATACCGTCCCGGATTATGAAGTGCCCTGCAATCGAAAACAAAACCTCCCCCATTTCCCGATGGATCGGATGGAATTCCTTTCTTATATGAAAAACTTGTTACACGCACTGTAAGGCCTTTTCCTGATGCTCCTATTTCCTGTAGTACTGTTGATTGTGGAAGTCCGTTGAGAACTTTAATCATTTCCGGAATATCAATTGGCAGGTTTAGGCCAGATAACAAATATTTAAGGTTATTAAGGGCAAAAGGAATACTTTTCAGAAAATGCTCCTTCTTTTCATAAAAACCTCTGAAACCATAAGCTCCCATGGCTTGCATGATCCGAATCAAAACAAATCCATCAAAATATTGCTTGAATTTTTCTGAATCAACATCAATCAGTTTTTTTAGTTCTTCAAGATAAAATCCAAATAAGTATTTCCTGATTTTTTGCGGAATATCAGCTTTCCCATCATACAACAACGAAGCCAAATCGTATTGCAAAGCTCCTTTTCTCCCCCCCTGGTAATCAATAAAATACACTAAATCATCCTTTAACATTACATTCCTCGATTGAAAATCACGAAATAAAAAATAATCGCTGGCAGCAGTTAAAAGATAATCGCTGAATATCTGAAAATCATCTTCAAGTGCCTGTTCATCAAAATGTATTTTTGCCAATTTTAGAAAATAGTATTTGAAGTAATTCAAATCCCACATCATCGATTGTTTATCAAAAGCAGCCCTTGGGTAACAAACTGAATAATCGATTTCTTTACCGGCTTCAATTTGTATTTTTGGTAATTGCCTGAGTACTTTTTTATATTCACCAACAATTTTTTCAGAAAAACCTTCAGTTTGACGAATTTGGCTAATAAAATCGAACAAAGTAATATTTCCCAAATCCTCAACCAGATAATATGTTTTGTCCTCGCCAATTGCAATTATTTTTGGTACAGGTATATTATTTTTATAAAAATGCCGGGTAAATGAAAAGAAAGCTTCGTTTTCCTTTATATCAGCATTAAATGCACCTATTACTGTACGATTATTATTTTTTAACCTACAGTATTCCCTGTACGATCCTGAAAGAGGCAAAACTTCTACATCAGCAACCTTCTCATTAAAAGTTGATTCAAATAAACTGATTATATTATTTGTAACTGTTGGCTTCAATTCCTGAAAATTAAAAGTTAAACACTATTTTTATTTCTGAATTCAATCTTGATAATTTTATGACAAAAATAAAATTCAAAAATATTCAAATTTTAATACTTCTGAGGTATATAATACTCATAAACGGAATAATATTTCTTATTTGTATAATTCTGGCATTTACGACCCTTCCTTATTGGGGATATCATTGGCTGGGAACGAGCAAGTCGGAACTTAAGTCAGAGCCGGAAACAATAGTATTACTGGGTGGCGGCGGAATGCCCAGCCAGTCGAACCTAATGAGAAGCTGGTTTACTGCTAAAGCTGCTAAAAATTTTCCTGATTGTAAAGTTTATGTGGCTATGCCTGGCGACTTATTGGATTCGTTAAGCACTCCGGCAAAAATGAAAAATGAGTTGATCCTTCGAGGAGTTATTCCTGAAAATATCTATTTTGAAAACGAAGGAACCAATACACGTTCGCAGGCATTAAACTGCAGAAAAGTCATTCCATTCCAGCAATCTATCCTACTAGTTACTTCTCCTGAGCATATGCGACGGGCAGTACTTTGTTTTAGAAAAGTTGGTTTTGAAAAAGTAAATGCTTTACCGGCTTTTGAAAATGCTGCTGAAGCTGATTTTTCGTTTATTGACGATGCTTTGGGCGGAAACAAAACCCTGGTTCCTGATGTAGGTAAAAATACATCTGTTAGATATCAGGTTTGGAACCACTTAAAATATGAAATATTGATTGTCCGGGAATGGTTGGCGCTTGGTTATTATAAGACAAGAGGCTGGATATAAGTTGAAAAAACAGAAAGCAGGAATATATAAATATGAATTTAACGGCCATTATACCAACTTTAAATGAAGAACAGAATATTAAGGAAGCAATCGATTCTGTATCATTTGCCGATGAGGTTCTGGTAATTGATTCATTCAGTACAGATGGAACTGTTGAGATTGCCAAGGAATTAAAAGCTAAAGTAATTGAGTATAAATTTGATAATTTTTCGGCTCAAAAAAACAGGGCAATAGAAAAGGCTTCCGGCAAATGGATTTTATTACTCGATGCGGATGAAAGAATTTCAAAAGAACTTAGGGAGGAAATTATTACACTGCTTAATTCGAATGTTGTACATGATGCTTACTGGGTATTCCGGAAAAATTCGTTTTTAGGGAAAGAAGTGCGGTTTAGCGGATGGCAAAATGATAAAGTAATCAGGTTATTTCAAAAAGAGCAT
>JABMQB010000074.1 GCA_013203525.1 Mariniphaga sp. | reverse complement strand
CTCTAATATTTCTTCCGAACATTTTGTTGGGATGTCAGGACAAGGATTTTCGCTCGGACTGGCAGTTGCAAGTTTCGAATGGATGGCTGCCATCGCACTGATTATAATTGCATTGGTTCTGTTGCCAATATTTATAAGGACAGGCATATATACCATGCCCGAGTTCCTTGAATATCGGTACAATAAAAAAGCCAAACTTGTTATGGCTTGTTTTATGCTGGCTTTTTACATTTTAGTAACAATGGCAACCGTTCTGTATTCAGGCGCTCTGGCATTAAAATCAATATTTGGAATAAAATTAATTTCCGGAATCTGGTTTATTGGAATCATAGCCGGCGGTTATACGGTCTATGGTGGTTTGAAAGCTGTTGTCTGGTCAGATCTAATCCAGGGGATTACCTTATTAAGTGTAGGTCTCTTAGTCATGTTCCTTTCTTTCCAGAAAATTGGGGGTTATGAAAAATTCGTTGAACTGTCAGGTGATAAATTACATACTATCTTGCCCTGGAATCATCCAAAAATGCCCTGGATTTCTGTTTTCTTCGGAGGATTATGGATACAGAACCTCTTTTACTGGGGATTGAATCAGTTTATTACTCAGCGAACACTCGGAGCAAAAAGTCTACAGGAAGGACAAAAAGGTATTTTATTTGGAGCTTCGCTGAAATTACTGATTCCTTTTATTGTTGTCTTTCCCGGGATCATTGCCTTCGAACTATATGGAGATCAGATTGCAAATGCCGATGGAGCTTATCCTTTTCTTATCCAAAAAATATTACCACCCGGGTTAATTGGGCTTATGTTTGCCGCTCTTTTCGGTGCAGTGATGAGCACACTGGATTCATTACTTAACTCTGCAACTACAATCTTCACAATGGATATTTATAAACCTTACATCAAAAATGATGCATCTCCAAAACAACTAGTTTATGTGGGCCGTATAGTTACTATTATCCTGGTATTGATTGGCTGCCTCTGGGCCCCTATTGTAAGTAAATTTGAGGGCGGTTTATATTTCTTCCTGCAGGTCTATTGGGGTTTTGTAATTCCCGGTGTGGTTTCTGTTTTTTTCTTTGGAATTATCTGGAAAAAAGTGCCTGCAATCGCTGCAATCTGGGGGATGTTATTAAATATTCCAATTTATGGACTTTGCCTTTTCTTAATGCCCGATGTTTCATATCTGCATCATATGGAAATTACTTTCGCAATAATTGCTCTTTTTATTATTGTAGTAACTAAAATGAAGCCCCTGGAGAAACCTGCTGTACTTCCTGTAAGAAATGAAATAAAGCTAAAAATGAATAATACAATTAAAATATGGAGTGCTTTACTAATAATTGTTACTATAGCCCTTTATTTCATATTTTTCTAATACTTACTGTTCATTTATAAATTGATTCAAACAAGCATTTCAAAAACCACATATAAGATGAACAAATTTAAAAATTATTCAATAAAAGCTGTTTGCTACATTCTGGTTATTACTTTATTTACTAACTGTTCAACCAACAAGAAAAAACCTGGGGCGGAAAAATCATGGAAGTTTGCTGTTACGGGAGATTGCCGGGATAACGGTACAGGAACCGGTGTAAATGAAAATATATTAGGCAAAATTGCAGTGGCAATCTCCAACGAACAAATTGACTTTGTATTATTTAATGGCGATATTTGTTATGGTCATGCCAACCGTAAAGAAATAGGTGATTCTGCTGCCTTAAAAAGACTCGAAGAGGAGTTTAAGATGTACCTGAAAACCATGCAACCTGTGTATAGCATGGAAATTCCTGTGTACAATGTCAGGGGTAATCATGAAACCACACAAAGAAATCCTGATCATAGCGGATATCCCGACCATCGACCAGTCTGGCCGGAAACCAAAAAGATTTGGGATAAGGTATTTTCCGGAAAATATTCTGCCCCCGGAAACGGACCTGTGGGAGAAGAAAATGTAACTTTTTCCTTTATACATAAAAATGCCTTGATAATCGGGATGGATGTTTACAGTACACCTGTTCCCGGAACGAAATCCAATGCTGACGGCAGTATTCCGTATTGGGCTTTTAATCACGTTAATCAATCATGGCTTGATAAGCAATTGGACGGGAATAAGCACCCTCATATTTTTACATTTTCACACGAACCTGCTTTTAAAGTGGATCACGCAGATTGTTTGCACGGGAACAGTTCTTTTAGCATAGATTATTCTAAAGACAGGGATGTGTTCTGGAAAAGTATTGCAAGGGCGCGATCACGTACATATTTTTGTGGGCACGATCATGGCTATGCCCATTCGCGAATTGACGACGGCGATAATAATATATATAATGATGTTCACCAATTTGTAGTAGGTACTGCCG
>JABMQB010000800.1 GCA_013203525.1 Mariniphaga sp. | reverse complement strand
TGTGAGATTCCGTATAAAATCTTTCAAATTTTTACGGAATGACAGCTATGTGGTAATATTTCGGATATACAATTAAACTAACATTAAAAATCAAAACTCAGGAAATCTCCGGGATCAGAAAAATCTATATGCTTGTCAAGCATACTTGCTTTAAACCGTCCTTTTAAATAAATCAAAGCATTATCGTCTCCACCAACCAATACAATCATCTCTTTAATTGTTTCATTATCTTCTCCCATCTTTCCAAAAATAGTAACACTTTCATCGTCGTCCTGTACATTGAGTAATTCTTCATACTGGCCATGTTTATTCATATTTTGGTAAAACTCGGCATGCAAGTTAATCTCTTCATTCAGATAACTGTCTTCTACCGAAAGCACTTTTACTTTATCAATACTTCTGAGTAATTCCCTTTCTTCATCTTCAAGATCACCAATTTTAGCTGCCAGCCTAACAACAAAACCAGGAACGGTTATGGATGTTACTCCTTTTTTATGGCCATATTTTACAAAGGCTGTATTTACTGCAAAATTATCGGTACAGGAAACAAATGCGAAGGTTACAATTAATAATAAAAGAGCAATTTTTTTCATGGCTTTAAGTTTTGTTTCAGTTATGACGTAGAACCTATCAATTCGTTACTTCAAAAATGAAAATAAACTTTTCAACCAGCCAAATTTTTCGATAACCGCCTCAAAATTCCTGACAAACAAAAAAGCCGGAAATATTCCGGCTCTTAATATTTTCAAAATTTTATTTAACCTAATACCCTAAGTTTTTACCTTTTTCTGTTGCAGGTACACCTTTCTTCATCCATTCAGGCATTGGCTGCCCTTTTAAATAATGATTAAAAAACTGGAACATACGTTTACTTAAATCAACCCTGTTTGCCCAACTTGAGCCTTTCAGATTATGTGGCTCACCATTGTATGTAAGCATCCAGGCAGGTTTATCAAGCCTTCTCATTGCAACGAACATTTCAATCCCCTGATACCATGGCACAGCGCCATCGTCATCGTTATGCATCATCAGCAAAGGGGTGTTAATTTTCGGTGCATGGAAAACCGGAGAATTTTCAAGATAAAGTAATGGTTTTTCCCATAACGTACCACCAATCCTGCTTTGAGTATGTTCATATTGAAACATTCGGCTCATACCCGTTCCCCAACGGATTCCACCGTATGCACTTGTCATATTAGAAACAGGAGCACCACCCATTGCAGCAGCAAACATATCCGTTTCAGTTATCAGGAATACAGTTTGGTAACCACCCCAACTTTGCCCCTGTAAACCAATTTTTTCCTTATCAACAAATGAAAATTCATTAATTAAATAATTTACACCACTCACAATTGCATTATAGGCACTTTGCCCCGGATAACCGTCCTGATAAGTAATATCAGGAATAAACACCAAATACCCATTGCTTGGATAAAAAGTTTTATTAATGGTTGAACGGCTGGGAGATGGGGAATAATGCCTGTGAATAGTTTCGGCATTTCTTTCATAAAAATAAACTATTGTAGGATATTTTTTTGTTGGATTAAAATATTCAGGTTTATAGAGCAAACCCTTTAATGTTTCACCGGTAAACGATGTCCATTCAACCATTTCGACAGTAGACCAGATATATATTTTCTGTTGAGGATTAGCATCCGATAATTTCTCACGATTTTCAAAATCGAGGTCGCTAATCCAAAGGTCAGGATAGGTTTGAACATCTTCTTTTGTCCAAATCAGTTTATTAGCATCTTTTGCTTTTATGGGATTTGAAAAGGAAAATTTATCAACCAACAATAATTTTGGATCTTTTACTGAATTAAATGATGTTTTAAAAAATCCTGATGACATGGTACGTTCATCAAAAGCCTGTAAAATTATATCTTTATCTGTTGAAATAAATTCTTCTTCTCTATCCAGCCGAATATACCTCAACCGGGTATTATTTCTTCGCCCAAAAGCTTTTGTAATATTCACAGGCACTTTTTCTCCAATTGGATCAATTTTCCAAATATCGTAACGGTCGTAAATAAACACAAACCTATCATCGATGGCCCAACCTGCAATTCCATATGGCCGTGGGTCAGAAGGTGTATCATGCCTTTCGTTATAAAATGAAACCGGAATTTTTTTTGTTAAAGCTATTGTATCAGGCAATTCGATGCTGGTAGATTTTGCATAAAAACTACTATCTGAATTGTTGTACCATGCCACATATTTTCCTGCCGGTGATAAACGAGTATACGAGCTGTTTTTTGTCAATTGCCTTTTAATCCCTGTTTTAAGATCAACAAGGTAATAATCACTGTTTCGTTCTCCGGTCCAACTCGAAGCCCTTAAATAGGGTGAATCATCGTTTCCCAGTGCAACCGTACCATTTCCTTTTTGAATTGTACTTACGTTTTTAATATACAAATCAGCCAACTGTATGTATCTTTTTATATCGGTATGATATACAGCTAAATAAGTACGTTTTTTTTCATTATCCAGATTTATTTTCTGTTGAGGTTGCAAGGTTAAATCCTGCCAATGCCAAACATCGAGTTTTGGTTTTTCTTCATCAAGCAAGGTATCTTTGGGTTCTGGCTCAGGTGATACTGCGGTCCCGAAATACAATTTTAATCCATCATCAGAAAAATATATTCTGCCATTATCGCTTGGCGACCAACCAATTGGAATGCCTGAAGTATAACTATCAACAATTACTTCAGCATCTGACTCCTCTGATAAACCATAATATAATTTATAAACCTTTTCTTTTACAGTATCAGTTGAATGAAGAAAAGTAAATTGGCTACCCAAATTATCAGAAACAACTTTTTTTGCCCATCCTTCCGAATTAAAAACTGTTTCTACCGTTCCATCGGATGTATTAAACAAACGAACTTTTGAATAGGTCTGTATCGAATCTTTAGTCTGGCTAATCATTAATATTTTACTTCCTTCTTTTGCGATTTGATACTCGATTACATGTCGAAAAATCATAGTATCAGTATTAGCCACATTAAATAATACCAAATCGTCGCCGGGCTGTTTAATTTCCTTATTACTATCCTTGCTTTTAGTTGTATCTTTCTTTTCAACATGTTTTAATGTAAAAGCAATCCATGTGGCATTTTCTTCAGGAATTTTAAATGATTTAATTCCCGGAAATAATACAACCGAATCATGTTTGAACACAAAAATCCCCAGGCTATCACCCGGCATTTTATCCTTTTTTACTTTATCCAATTTTGCTTTTCGTACGCTATCTTCAGGTGGTTTAATATTATAGACCACAAAATTATTATCAGGGCTGATTTGAGCATCAGTCCCCCTTTTTAACGAATCGATCTTTTCTGAATGGTGAATTACCAAGACGCCATCGCCTTTTTGCGGATTAAGTTCATAAGCCACAACTTTACCGTTTTCCGATATCTGGCGGTTTGCCAAACTCTTCCACAATTTATAATCCTCAAAAGTTAAAGGTTTTTTAACAACCTGTTGCGAATAGCCAATAAATCCGACAATAAGAAAAAGAAATGTAATAAACCGATGCATAAATAATATTTTTAATTATTTGTGAAAGTATTTCTAACGAACATATAAAATTTTTTTGTGATTTAATATGAGTTTATTTTAAAATGTTTATGAAATTGCGGTTAAGAAGTGGTAAAGTTAAAATTATCTGATTCAGATATAAATCATACATTTATAATTTGTATTTTAAGAATAGTTCTGTAATAAATAGATTTGCAGAAACACTAATTCAAATAACTATGAAAAATCTATTGGTTATAATAGCTTTGATAATTGGAGTCGTGCTGATTTCGATTTTATTAGTACTCTTATTTAAGCAATCTGCTTTACAAAAAAATATTAATCACGGACAAAAATCAAGTTCTGCAATGGGTAAAGGTATTGGAATTGGTATTGCCTTTGGTGCTGCAATAGGCCTTGTTTTTGGTATAGTAACAGATAATATTTCGTTGGGAATTTCAATTGGTCCAGGAATGGGTGTTGCTATTGGTGTTGCAATTAGCGCAGCCTTTCAAAAGAAAGAAGAAGAAAATAATGAAACTGTTGAAACATATAACAAAAAATCTGTTACAGGCATTTTAATTGGATTACTTGTTTTAATTTTGTGAGCTGGTTTATTCATATACTTTTTATATACCAGATAATGAGACATTCAATATTAATTAGCATTATACTTGTTTTTCTTTTTGCTTGTTCCTACAAAACAGAGAAACTAAATGGTCCATACCTGGGGCAGACATTACCTGGCAACGAACCGGTTTTATTTGCAGCTGGAATTATTAATACAGGAATGCCAACCAGGGATATTACATTTACCCCTGATGGCAAAGAAATTTATTTTTGTGTAAATATTGGAAACTCATCCTATTCAACCATACTTTTTTGTAAAGAAACCGAAGAAGGATGGACAAATCCTGAAGTAGTGGATTTTGCAACCGATCCGGCATTTATTTACATCGAGCCCTTTATTTCACCCGATGGATCAAAATTTTACTTTGTAACAAACAAAGATTGTGACTTCACTCCTGAAAATCCTTTTGTAACTGACATTTGGGTTGCAGATAGAGAAAATGACTGGTGGGGAAAACCATACCCAATGGATACGACAATAAACTCTGAAGGAGCCGAATTTTTTCCAAGCGTAACAAAAAATGGCAACCTTTATTTTACACGGGAGGAAGGTAGAGAATATATTTTCCGATCCGAATTCAGAAACGGTAAATATACTGCTGCAGAAAAGCTTCCTGAACAAGTAAACGGAGGATTGGCCCGCTATAATGCCTCAATCGGTAAAGATGAAAATTTTATAATTGTCCCGGTATTTGGATTGCCAGATTCAAAAGGCGCAACCGATTATTATATTTCATTTAACGACGCGGAAAATGGTTGGAGTGAGTTAATCAGCCTTGGCGGTAAAATAAATTCTTCAAGCAGGTTTGAATATTCAGCAGGTTTTTCACCCGATGGAGAGTATTTCTTTTTTATGAGTTCAAAAACTTCTGCTGAAACAAAAAAAGAGTTAACTTTTGAAAGTTTAAAAGAAATGCACAATTCACCTGAAAACGGAAACTCAAATATATACTGGATGAAAGCCGATTTTATTATTGATTTAAAAACAAAGGCTGTTTATCCTGATAAGTAAAGGAAATACAAAATTCGATATACGAAATTCAAAGTACGAAAAGTTCTAATTATTGAAATAATCAATCTATTAATATTCGAAAACAAACAAGAAACCCGTAACAAGTAACAAACAACATTAATATTATACTTCTATGAAAATTCTTGGCAACCTTATCTGGCTTATTTTTGGCGGTTTTGCTATTTTTCTTGAGTATATAATGGCAGGCCTTGTTTTGTGTATTACTATTATTGGTATTCCATTTGGATTACAAGCATTTAAACTGGGTATTCTTGCCCTTTGGCCATTCGGGCAAAAAATTGAATATATGGATTACGCACCCGGATGCCTATCAACAATAATGAATATCATCTGGCTTATAATTGGTGGAATCTGGATTATGCTAACTCACCTGTTTTTTGGAATTTTGTTAAGCATTACTATAATTGGAATTCCCTGGGGAAAGCAACATTTTAAAATGGCTTCGCTGGCATTAACTCCTTTTGGAAGGCGTTTGGCATAATTTTGTTTTACCTGGTCAAAATGCCAATGTATGGAAAACATAAAGTTTAACAACCATTCTCATACACACTCTTTTAAACACCATGAAGAGAAAGTTCAATTGAAAAAATCTAAAGAATAAGAACTATATTACACATACATTGAATCAAATAAAAATAACACCACTTCATCAAAAAAATGATTGCTTTCAGAAATTTCATAGAAAATTACACTGTACTTCCTGACCATGAATGGAAATTTATTCAAAAGGCATTTAATAAAAAAGAGTACAGCAAAAATGAGATTATTCTTGCTGAAGGAAGAATTTGTAAGTATTTCTATTTTCTTGAAGAGGGTTTGCTTAGATATTTTGTATTAAACGATGGAAACGATGTTACCAGGTTTTTTACCATTGCTCCGTATTGTTTTACTTCAAAAGATAGTTTCAGAAACCAAACACCTGCAACAGAAAACATCCAGGCATTAAAAAAATCAATTGTCTGGCAAACAACACTGAGTCAATCAAATAAATTGCTTGAACTGAAATCATGGAATACTTTTACCCGCAATTTTATTCATGAAGTACAGAGCTATACAGAGGAATTATTATTTGAAATTAAAACTGAATCGGCCAGACAACGATATATTAAACTTTTAGAAAAATATCCCGGACAGATACAAAATATACCTCTTAAATATTTATCAATCTTTTTAGGAATTGCACCACAGTCGTTAAGCCGGATCAGAAAAAATACTCTTAAATATTAACATAGGTGAAGTATTTTTTAAATAAGATTACAGAGATTTGCACTTTAAGATTTATTTGAATTAAAAATGGCAAGTTTTAAAAGCGGTTTATTTAATTTCTTAATAAGAAATGCACATTTATTGAGGGGTAAATTCAAAAAAGAAAAATTTGATTTAAATACTTCAATTGCTGATTTTAGGGTACGTTGCGAAAAAGGGGCTGCTAAATACGCAAAGATTCCATCAGGAATAAAGATAGAAACAGAAATAATCGAAGGTTTAAAATCGGAATGGTTGATACCAGATGATACAAACCGTAAAAAAATAGTTCTTTATGTTCACGGAGGTGGATATGTTTCCGGATCGTGTAGCGACCATAGGGGATTTGTGTCAAAACTTGCAAAATTCTCAGGTGTTACCAATTTAATTTATGAATACAGATTAGCCCCGGAAAATCCTTTTCCCGCTGCGTTGAATGATTCAGTAAGAATGTACAAATGGCTGCTTAAATCAGGATTTAAGCCAAAAAATATTGTCATTGCCGGAGAATCGGCCGGAGGTGGTTTATGCCTGGCAATTCTTCTTGCTTTAAAGGAAGATAATATTGCCTTACCAGCAGCTGCCGTTGCTATTTCACCATGGACAGACTTAACTTGTTCAAGCGATTCTTATCGAACAAAAAATAAACTTTCACCGGCACCATTAAATTCATGGTTTGTATTTAGCAAACATTATGTTGGCAGTAATAATGCTGATTTGCCGCTTATATCACCTTTGTATGGTGAATTAAAAGGTCTTCCCCCACTTTTAATAAACTCAGCAGAAAATGATGAATTGTTTGATGACGGAGAAAAATTTTATCAAAAAGCAAAGGATACCGGCGTAAATGTAACATTCAGGAAAGGGACCGGAATGGTTCATTGTTATCCCTTGTTAGCACCAATGTTTCCGGAAGCTACAGAAG
>JABMQB010000799.1 GCA_013203525.1 Mariniphaga sp. | reverse complement strand
GATCTACTTAATAAACTCCATCCTTTTCAGGCTTTTGGACGTCACAATGATGTGCTTGCTCATCCGGATTATTAAGCCTCGTATCCAGTTTCTGTACGTCAGTACCGGAGTTTGTAGTCCCGCTTCCTTCACTGCATGGGTCGCCCCAAACCACTACATTTTTGCATGTGCAAAAAGTGCGGCTTACTAATGCTTCAAGACGTTACTCCTGCGCATAAGGGACTTGCACCCTCTGGAAATATTTCATGCACACAGCTATTTTACATGCCCGGAAATTTGTATTTTACGAATTTATCCAGAGCTTTCAAATAGTGTGCGCTCATGCTCATGCTGGGCACACACTTCAGATAAATTCAATTGCCTGTGGCTGGTAATCTGATAGTTGAAGGAATATTCAAACATTTGTAATTATAAATAAGCTAGCTGGAAAATCAGGCAACAGAAATTTATTCGTATCCGTTAAATAAAAAAAACCGCCTGGAAAAGACGGAGTAAATTATGTGAATATATTTTTTACTTAACAATTGTCATTTCATCGATTAAGTGCGATGCTCTTGCATATTTGTCGATAATCCAAAGCACAAACCTGATATCGACATTGATACAACGTTGCAGTTCAGGCTCAAAAGCAAGGTCGCCACTCATTGCTTCCCAGTTGCCATCGAATGCAATTCCAATTAATTCGCCTTTACCATTTATAACCGGGCTTCCAGAATTTCCTCCGGTAATATCATTGTTAGTGAGAAAACAGGCATGCAATGTTCCATCGGCATCGGCATATTGTCCATAATCCTCATCAAGTATTAATTCTTTTAATTTTGGAGGGACATTAAACTCAATATCACCCGGAATTTCTTTTTCGATATAACCTTTAGCAGTTGTCCAGTAATTATTTAAAACACCATCGCGCGGAACATAGTCCAATACACTTCCATAGGTTAATCGCATGTTTGAATTTGCGTCGGGATAAAACTTCCTGTCTTTATTCATTTCCATTAATCCAGCAACAAATAACCGCCTCCCTTCATTGAGGAATGGAGTTGTTTCATCTGTCAAATCAGTAAGATCTCCATAGGTTTCATAGATTGATTTTGTTACCTGATATGCTTTATCTTTTTTAAGGACTTTCAGGCTGGGATCAGCAAGAAATACTTCTAATTTTGATTTATCGGCAAAAATTGTTTTTGCAAACATTTTTTCCGAGAATTTTTTAAAATCTCCTTTGTATTTTTTTTGTACATCCTCAAAAAACGCAGGATAATATTTAGGATCAACCTTTTCCTGATATACTTTTAAAAGTGCAGCTGTGATTCTCTGGTCGGTTAAAGCGTTGTAGTTTTTAAAATAACTGTCAATACTACCGCCAATTCTTTCGGCTGTTGTTACCACACGTGTTTCGTCCACATCTTTTCTGTCAAGTAATCTTTCCAATACACTAACACGGTTTGCAAACGAAAAAATCTCTGGTCCACGAGTCATTGATTCTGTAATATAGGCTCTTGCAATATCATCCGACAAATCATCGTAACCCTGATTTATCAGATCAAGGGCTTTTCCATATTTTACTTTTCTTTCAGAACTTACATTTACCCATTTTGTAAAATCTTCTTCAATGGCTTTTTTCTTAGCTACAACATTCAAATCAGTTAATCCTTTATTCTGCCCTATGCTGTGTTTATAATAATTTGAACTGCTTGCATGTTTCGATGCATATTGAATACGGGCAGCAGGGCTGATTGCCATATAATCCTCAATAATTGCCAGTTTTTCCCCTCTTGCTTCACGTCTTGCAGTATTGGTAACTTCCATTGTATAATTTATCCCTGTTGAAGTCTTATACCGACTGGTACCACCCGGATATCCCAGTATCATTGCAAAATCTCCTTTTTCAACACCCTTTATTGAAACCGGCAAATGATGTTTTGGATGAAGTGGGACGTTATCTTCACTAAATCTGGCAGGTTTTCCATCAGGTCCTGTATAAACCCGGTACATGCAGAAATCCCCGGTATGGCGAGGCCACATCCAGTTGTCAGTATCGCCACCAAATTTACCGATCGATACCGGGGGGCAACCCACCAATCGAACATCAGTAAAGGTTTCGTATACAAATAAGTAGTATTTATTATCGTTAAAAAGGCTTTGAACTCTGGCGTCATAATGTGAATCTTCAATTGCTTCCCTGGAAATTTCTCCTGATATTCTTCTTACTTCAGCACTTCTTTCCTCATAATTCATATCAGCATTCACTTCGCCTAAAACTTTGCTTGTTACATCTTCAATGCGAATTAAAAAAGAAACCGATTTTCTGGGATTTGGTAATTCTTCTTCAAGGCTTTGTGCCCAAAATCCATCCTTCAAATAATCGTTTTCAACTGTTGAATGTGACTGAATGTCCCCAAATCCACAATGATGATTGGTTAGTAATAATCCATCTTTTGAAATTATTCCAGCTGTACATGAACCTCTGTTAAGTGCTACAACTGCATCTTTCAAACTTGAATTATTGATATTATAAATATCATCTGCTGTAAGTTCGCAACCCATTTGTTGCATTTCATTTATATTCAGTTTTTGAATTAGTGAAGGCAACCACATCCCCTCATCAGCGTATGATACTCCGAATACAAAAATCAGAGCCATAATAGTTAAGAATCGTTTCATTTAAAGCTTTTAAAAAAAATTTAATTGCAAATATATATTTTCTCAATAATTATCATATGATTATTAAACAGGTTGTTTAAATTCTTCAGGTCCAAGAGAAAATTGTTCAGCAAGAGATTTAGCTTTTTTAAGTGCTAATTCCCGATCCATCGAAATATCGACATTTATTAAACTATTGGCTTTATTAAAATTATTATAGATATAAATAATAGCGCCAACAGACAATGCAACAAAAATAATCCAGGCTGTAGGCCGCCGGAATAAATCTCTCTTCATCATTCAATTTGGTTTTGTAATAGAATTGGTATAAAAAAGCAATTTTAATTACACCAAATATCGAATATTAATTTAATATTAACCAAAAAATATTAATAGTAAATTACAGTTATTTAAAGTATTGCCTGATATGTTGTCAAATCTTTTTAAATTTGCCATTCGTTAAAAAAGACCAGGAAGTGAGCAAAAAAGACAAAAAGAAATTTGTTGATAAATTACGAAACCGGTATAGGTTAATCATTTATAATGATACTACTTTTCAATCGGTGTGGAGTATGAAATTGTCACGTCTTAAGGTTTTTACTGTTACCAGCCTTTCAACAGCATTTTTAGTTGCCTTGGTAATTATACTCATTGTTGTCACTCCATTAAAAGAATATATTCCTGGTTATCCAAAAAAAGAATACCGCCAGATGCTAATCAGGAATTCGATCCTGGTGGATTCATTAGAGAATGAACTTCAGAATAAAGACATTTTTTTTCAAAATATAAAAACCATTATTGAAGGTGGTGTCCCTGAAGATAATTACCAAAATGCGGATACCGGAACTCAACCGGGAGATATTGTTTTTCAACAATATAACCACGACTCAGTTTTTCAGGATAAAATTTTGGAAGAACAATTAAATCTTTCCTTAAATGCAAATAATTCACAAAATACCGATTTATCAAAAATTCATTTTTTTATACCGGTTAAGGGAATGGTTACCAATACATTTAAATCGAGTTCCGACCATTATGGTGTTGACCTGGTGAGCACAGCAAATTCACTTATCCTTAGCGTTCTGGATGGGACAATAATTTTTGCCGGCTGGACACTTCAAACGGGTTATGTTATTTATATTCAACATGAAAATAACCTTATTTCAGTTTATAAACACAATGCTGAACTACTAAAAAATATTGGTGATAAAGTAAATGCCGGTGAAGCTATTGCTATAATCGGAAATTCTGGAGAATTATCCACTGGACCCCATCTTCATTTCGAACTCTGGTACGATGGTGTTGCTCTTGATCCTGAACTTTATATTGATTTATAGGCAAATGAAAAAAAACATTGCAATCCTCGGATCTACAGGATCAATTGGCACTCAGGCATTGGAAGTAATATCTAACCACCCTGACCGGTTTCAGGTTGAAGTTTTAACAGCAAATAATAATACCGATTTATTAATAGAGCAAGCAACGAAGTTTAAACCAAATGTAGTAGTAATTACCAATGAAAATAAATACAATGAAGTTAATGAAGCATTAAAAAATGAGCCAATAAAAATATATGCCGGATATGATGCTCTTAACCAAATCGTTAAAATGGACGATATTGATATTGTATTAACCGCACTTGTTGGATATGCCGGGCTTGTACCAACCTACCATGCAATTGAAGCAGGGAAGGATATTGCACTTGCCAATAAAGAAACATTGGTTGTTGCAGGTGATTTAATTACAAAACTTGCTAAAGAAAAAGAAGTTAATATTTTCCCGGTTGATTCTGAACACTCAGCAATATTCCAATGCCTTGTGGGCGAATACATGAATCCAATAGAAAAAATTTACCTGACATGTTCGGGTGGCCCTTTTCGTGGATATACAACTGATGTACTTCAAAATGTATCACATAAAGATGCATTAAATCACCCAAATTGGGATATGGGTTCAAAAATCACTATCGATTCAGCTTCACTGATTAATAAGGGTTTTGAAGTGATTGAAGCACATTGGTTGTTTGGTTTGCCATCTGAAAAAATAGATGTAATTGTCCATCCTCAATCCATAATTCATTCTATTGTGCAATTTACAGATGGATCGATGAAAGCGCAAATGGGCCTGCCCGATATGAAACTTCCTATTCAATATGCTTTAAGCTTTCCTGAAAGATACTCAACAGATTTTCCAAGATTTAATTTTCTGGATTATCCTAGTTTGAGCTTTGAACCGCCAAATACAAAAATTTTTCGTAATCTTGCACTTTCTTATAAAGCACTGGATCAGGGAGGAAATATGCCATGCATTTTAAATGCTGCCAACGAAGTTGTTGTAAATGCATTTCTAAAAGAAAAAATCAAATTTCTTGACATGCCCGGTTTAATTGAAGAAGCGATGAACAAATCGACATATATAAAACATCCTGATTTAGATGAAATTATTTGGTCGAATGACGAAACAAGAAGATTAACAGAATTGTTAGTGAATAACAATTAATAACAGGAACAGAATTAAATGGAATCTATTTTAATAAAAACAGCACAACTTTTACTGAGTTTATCAATACTGGTAATATTACACGAATTTGGGCATTTTATATTTGCTCGTTTATTTAAAACCCGTGTCGAAAAATTCTACCTCTTTTTTAATCCCTGGTTTTCACTTTTCAAGGTTAAAAAGGGTGATACTGAATATGGGATTGGATGGCTGCCCCTTGGCGGATATGTCAAAATCTCAGGAATGATCGACGAATCGATGGATAAGGAAGCAATGAAACTTCCACCACAACCCTACGAATTCAGATCGAAACCTGCCTGGCAACGCTTGCTAATTATGGTTGGTGGTGTACTTATGAATTTCCTTTTTGCCTTGTTAATTTATATTGGAGTATTATATACATGGGGTGAAGCTTACCTGCCTACCAGCGAAGTTAAATACGGAATTCTGGTTGGTGAAACAGGTGAAAAAATTGGACTTCAAACCGGCGATAAAATTCTTACATTGGATGGTGAAACTATTGAAAATTTTGGAAAAATTGTTCCAACAATTGTCCTTGATAATATAAAAACAATTCAAGTTGAAAGAGATGGGCAAACTGTAGATTTAGAAATTACAGATTCTGACATTGCTGTGCTTCTGAAAAGTAAAAGTGTAATGACCTTTCGTATCCCCTTTGATTTAGTGATTGAGGGATTTCTGAAAAAATCGCCTGCAAAAGATGCAGGAGTTCTTATCGGCGATAAAATTCAGGGAATTAATGGCCAATCTATTAATTTTATGGACGAATTTGAAAATGCCCTTTCAGAAAATGATGGAAATCAATATACAATTGATGTTTTAAGAGATGGGAAAATTATTACTCTCCCCATTCAACCCACCGAAGATGCCACAATAGGAATTTCCCATAAAAATAATCTTGAAGAGTATTTCAATTATAAAACCATCAAATATGGTTTCTTTGAATCAGTTCCTGCGGGAATTAAATTAGGAGTTCAAACAACGCAGGATTATCTAAAACAGTTTAAATTATTTTTCAAACCTGAAACGAAGGCTTATGAATCATTAGGTGGTTTTATCACCATAGGAAGTATTTTCCCTGGTGTGTGGGACTGGTATTCGTTTTGGAAAATGACAGCGTTTATTTCCATTATTCTTGCCATTATGAACCTTTTACCTATTCCTGCACTCGATGGTGGGCACGTAATGTTTACCCTTTACGAAATGATTTCAGGGCGTAAACCAAATGAAAAATTCCTTGAATATGCGCAAATTGTTGGAATGGTGATTTTATTAGCATTGGTACTTTATGCAAATGCCAATGATATAATTAAACTGTTCAAGTAATTTATTATTTAAAAATTTCTATTTTTGTATCGAAACAATTTAAAACCTTTACAATATGAACTTGTTTGTGATAGCTGGATTTATAGGACCTCAGGAAATAATAATCATTTTGATCATTGTTTTATTACTTTTTGGCGGACGAAAAATTCCTGAATTAATGAAAGGTCTTGGCAAAGGGATGAAAGAATTCAAAAATGCCACAAAAGAAGAACCTGAGGATGATAAAAAAGAATCGGATAAAATAGAAAATTAAATTATATCTTATTTCTTTCTTAACTGAATCCCGCATTCAAATCCTGAAATCCTTACCGGATAACAGAAATGAGTGCGGGATACTTTATTTTAAGTTTATGGTAAGATTTTTGTTATATTCCGGAGAAACTAATTTCCAATAAAAAACTACGTTATGAAGTATTCAATTCTGAAACCAATATTTCTACTTTTAGCAGCATTACTTGTTATATCGTGTAATGAAAACAGTAATCAAGGAATTAAAAGAAGTATAACCGGCCGGGCTGGAGAAATGGTTATTGTAATTTCAAAAGATCATTGGGAATCGTCACCCGGAGAGGTTTTAAGAAATACAGTTGGTCAACCTCAACTTTCTTTACCGCAAGATGAACCTATTTTTAATTTAGTCGACATCCCACATAATGCATTCGATAATATTTTCAAAACCACCCGAAATATTATAACTACAAAAATTTCAGCTTCTGTTGAAAATCCCGGAGTACAATTTATAAATAATGTTTGGGCAAGCCCTCAGGCTACCGTTGCAATCAATGCAAAAAATAAAGTTGAATTTGAAAAACTTTTGAATGAAAATTCAGGAAAAATTATTTCCTACTTTATGAAAGCTGAAAAATCAAGGTTGCAATCAACATACAGAAAAATTCATGACAAAGGTGTTTTAAATACCCTTCAGGAAAAATTCGATATTACCATGTATTGTTTGCCTGGATTTCAATTAGCTACTGAGAAAAATGATTTTATCTGGTATCGCTACGATTCACCCGACGTAACACAAGGTATATTTGTTTATTCAGTAAAATATAATTCCGACAGTATTTTTTCGTCCGAATTTCTACTTTATAAAAGGAATGAAATGCTAAAAAAATATGTGCCTGGTCCAACCGAAGGCTCCTATATGTCGACCGAAATGCGCTTTGAACCTGTATTCAATATTTTTGAACATAATGGCAATTATACTGCTGAAATGAGGGGATTGTGGAGAACTGAAAATGATTTTATGGGTGGACCATATATTCAAATTGCTGAACTCGATGCTTCCAATCAGCGTGTTGTTATTGCAGAAGGATTTGTTTATGCCCCGGGGAAAAATAAACGCAACCTCCTTCGTCAGGTTGAAGCAATGATATATTCCATGAAATTTGGGAATCAGGCAAAAAACGATAAAATCAATAGTGAAATAAAAATGGGGAATTAATTCTCAATTTTCATTATTGAAATATGCTCTGGTGAATTAATATTTGCAAACAGTTTAGGGTTATTTTGAACCAAATCTAATACATCTACATATTTACAATTCAGTTTTTCAAGTTGAAAATGCATTTTATAAATCCCTGCTTTAAGATTTTCTGAAATCACTGGCAGACAACTTTTGTTGTATAAAGCTACAAGTGGTTCCCTAATTCCATCATGAATTGGGGCAATGCAATCATAATTACCAATGTTTTTAGTTAAACGTGTTATTAATCCTTTTGAAACAAATGGTGTATCACAACTTATAACCACATTCCAGGTATTTTTTGAGTGTTTTATTGAAGAGTAAATTCCTCCCAATGGCCCGCAATCAGGAATTTTATCCTTTATTACTTCAAAACCAAATTGTTGATATTTTTCAGAATTGGCACTGATTAATATTTCCGCGAATAATGTATTAAATAAGTCAATAGTATGTTCAATCAGTAGTTTCCCATTAATCTTAAGAAACGCTTTGTCAGTTCCCATTCGTAGGCTTTTACCCCCTGAAAGAATAATTCCTGTAATATCTTTCATCGGTTAAAAGTAATTCTCCTCCCCCTTACATTTTCATTAAAAATGCCTTTATCATAAACCAATTCGCCGTTAACAAAAGTGTGAGTAACCTGATTGCTGAAACCTTCATTTTCAAAAGGAGACCACCCGCATTTATACAGAATATTTTCAGGTTCAACTACCCAACTTTGGTTAGGATCAACTAATACCAAATCGGCATAATAATTTTCCCGAATATAACCACGGCGGTCAATCTGAAATAACCGTGCCGGAGCATGGCTCATTTTTTCTACTACTTTTTCAACTGACAGAAATCCCCGGTTACTAAGTTCAAGCATTGCAACCAACGAATGTTGAACCAAAGGCCCACCTGAAGGAGATTTGAAGTAAGAATTTTCTTTTTCTTCAATTGTATGAGGTGCATGGTCGGTTGCAACCACATCAATTTTATCACTAAGTAATGCTTCCCAAAGAGCAAGCCTGTCATTTACAGTTTTAATGGCGGGATTCCATTTTATTTTTGTGCCTTTTTCAATATATGCCCTATCATCGAACCAAAGGTGGTGAACACATACTTCAGCAGTAATCCTCTTTTCTTCAACTTTCCCTGAAGTTAATAAGCTCATCTCTTTTTCGGTTGAAAGATGAAGAATATGCAAACGAGTGCCAAATTTTGAAGCCAGTTTCACCGCTTTCGAAGAAGAAAGAAAACACGCTTCTGCACTACGAATTCTTGAATGTGCTGATATTGGAACATGGTCGCCATATTTCTTTATTACTCGCTCTGTATTGACTTTTATTGTTGGTTCATCTTCGCAATGGGCCGCAATAAGTGTAGGTGCATTTTTAAATAATTCCGAGAGTGTTTCTTCATCGTCAACTAACATATTTCCTGTTGAAGCACCCATAAAAACCTTAATACCACAAACATTTTCAGGATTTGTTTTTAATACTTCCTCCAAATTATTATTCGTAACTCCCATGTAAAACGAATAATTTGCTACCGATACTTCTGAAGCCTTCCTGTATTTTTCTTCCAATAATTTCTGAGTAATCGTTTGAGGATTTGTATTGGGCATCTCCATAAAAGTAGTAACTCCTCCTGCAACTGCTGCTCTGCTTTCGGTGGTTAAATCACCTTTATGGGTAAGTCCCGGCTCACGAAAATGTACTTGATCATCTATTACTCCGGGGATAAGTAATAATCCTTTTGCATCGATTGTTTTTACCGATTTAAGTTCACGGCTATCGGGCAATTTATAAGGATATATTTTTTCAATAAATTCACCGTTTATTAAAACACTGCCTTTAAAGTTTAGCCCTTCATTAATAATTGTAGCATTTTTAATCAGCGTTTTCATCTCCTCACTTTTTTTACAAAGGTACATTATTTGAATTGAATGGAGATTTGAAAACGGATATGAATTTATTCTTCGAACTCGGCTAGAATATTTGTAATTTTATTAAATATTGGCATTTTCTTTTTCTTCCAGTCCAGCCTTCCAAAATAAAAACTAATCACTATTAGGCAAAAATAACCTAACTGTATTAAAAGAATTTCAGTTATAATATTAGTTATATTAATATACTTGGTTAAAGAAAAGGTGGCTCCATAATCTATCAGTATAAAAGTTGGTATCATCCAAAACAGCTCTTTATTCCAAAAACTAAACCTTTTTTTTGCATCGGCAAGAAAATGCCTGGATGCTGCGAGGTAGTCAATTTTCTTCAACTTTATATATTTATTGCGGAATAAATGAATATATATTAAAAAAGCTACAATAAAACAACTTCCTGAAATACGTGCCTGAAAAGTCAGTTCGGGGTCAGGATTTACAATAAATAAAAGGATATAAAATATTGCTGCAATCACGTAAATAACGTAAAATCTTTTTATAATTTTTTTTGATTTTAAATCTTCTGATTTAAGAAATGAAATAAAATCACTAAAACTTCTTTTTGAACTCCCCTGAAATGAAAAATCTGAAATGGGAGATTTCATTTTTTCGTAATTTTCTGTAATCTGATTAAAATTCATTGTTGTTTTCCTCCATTAATTTTTGAATTTTTTTCTTAATTCGATGAAACTTAACCCTTACATTTACTTCCGAAATACCACAAATTTCAGCAATAGCAGCTTGCTCAAGCCCCTCAAGTTCCAAAGAAACGATAGTTTTTTCCAATACAGGAAGCGAATTAATCGCTTCGAACATTTTTTCAAGTTCCTGTTCAGTTTCTAGCTTTTTAAAAGTTCCACTTTCTGGTTCATTAAATAAATCGTTTCTAATTTCAATACATCTGTTTTCAGTTTTTGACTGAAGCTTACAATAATTAATTGCCGTGTTTATCGATATTCTATAAATCCAGGTATTAATATGACTTTCCTTTCTAAATGAAGAAAGGTTTTCCCAAATCTTCATAAAAATTTCCTGATATAAATCCTTCCTGTTTTGGATGCTTCTAACATACGAACAACATATCCTGTAAACTCTGTCTTTATTTGCATTAAAAATTCCAGTAAAATATTTCTCTTTATTTTCCATAAATCTTACTATCTGATTACATAGACAAGCCAGATTGAATTTGTTACAACTTACGGAAAGTTTTTTTCAAAAAAAAAGAGCTGCGAATTGCAACTCTTTACTATATTTCTAAAATAATTATTATTCGGGTTTTTTGTATTTTTTGAATAAACTATTGATTTTCATTTTAAAAACTCCCCAAAGTGCTTCGCTAAAAATACCACCACTCATTTTTGAGGTACCCTCTTCACGATCGATAAAAACAATTGGCACTTCAACTATATTAAAACCATGCTTATAAGCTGTAAACTTCATTTCAACCTGAAATCCATAACCTTTCATTTTTATATGATTGAAATCAATAGATTCAAGTACTTTCCTTCTAAAACATTTGAACCCAGCTGTTGTATCTTTTATATTCATCCCGGTTACAATCCGAACATACATTGAAGCAAAATACGACATTAACACCCGGCCCAGCGGCCAGTTTACCACATTAATCCCCGAGATATAACGCGATCCGATTGCGACATCTGCTCCTTCCGTAGCAGCTTTATAAAGCCGTTCAAGGTCATCGGGGTTATGCGAAAAATCACAATCCATTTCAAATATATAGTCGTATCCTTTTTCGATAGCCCAATTAAACCCGGCAATATAGGCTGTTCCTAAGCCCTGCTTCCCTTGCCTTTCAATTATGTGTAGTTTATCAGAAAATTCGGATTGCAATTTTTTAACAATATTGGCTGTCCCGTCAGGCGAGTTATCTTCAACAATTAACAAATGAAAAGGAGTTTCCAGTGTAAACACCTTTCTTATCATCCGCTCTACATTCTCCTTCTCGTTATAAGTTGGAATAATTACCAAACATTTTTCCACGGCTTTTTTTTTTAATCAGGCTGCTAAATTAAGATTTTAAATCAAATATTTAAATGTCCATCTCAAATTTCAATTTTCACATTTCCAACCAATAAGCAAATATACAGATCATAAAAAATACAATTTTAAATTCAAAAAATATTTCTGATAAATAATAAATTTAAGTTTGATCTAAATTGATATGTTTGTATAGGTAATGCTATTCTGAAAAATAGCTGTTTTTTAAAGGATGACAATAAAAAAATTCATACATGTGGATCTGATAGATGAAACTCATTGCAGTAATTTGCTTCGACTTCTCAATGCTTATATGGAAGATGAAATGGGTATTGGAGAACCAATGCCTGAGCATTTGGCCCCGTCAATAATTGAAGGTTTAAAAAAACACACAGGATATCGGGGATTTTTTGTTTCAATTAATAATGAAATTGTGGCTTTGGCAAATTGCAATTTGAGTTTTGGGACATTCGCTACCTTACCTTTATTAAACATTCATGATTTTATTGTTTTACCTGAATTCAGAAAAATGGGAATCGGGCAATTTTTAATGAATAAAATTTCTGATTATGCAACTAATGAAGGTTGTATTAAACTTACCCTGGAAGTTAGAGGCGATAACACTAAAGCTAAAAACTTATACAAAAAGGCAGGATTCTCAGAGGGAGAAACACCTTATTTGTTCTGGGAAAAGAAACTAAAATAATTATACTTAATTTACCAGAAAAAGGTAGAGGTTATGAAAAAAACTATACTATTAATTATTACTACTATTTTAATAATCTCGTGCAACGAAAAAAAGAACAAACCACAGTTAATTGTTTTTTGTGCAGCCAGCCTTACCGATGTGATGTTGGATATTGAAAGTAAATTTGAAAAATCAAATGATATTAATATCAAACTTAATATTGCATCGTCGGGTACTTTAGCCCGTCAAATAGAGCATGGTGCACCCGCTGATATATTTATATCGGCAAATAAGAAATGGATGGACCATACGGAGAATCTTGGATTAATTGAAGTAAATACTATTTCACGAATAGCAGGGAACTCACTTGTAATTATTGTGCCTTTATCCTCATTGGTTGAAAGCATCCCTTTTAAACCCGGGGCTTCATTCCCTGATTCTTTTCAGGGTCGCCTGTCAATTGGCGATCCCGAATATGTCCCAGCTGGAACCTATGCAAGAGAAGCTCTACAAAATGCAGGATTTTACAACAATCTGAAAAATCGAATCATCCCGGCAAAAGATGTTAGGTCGGCTTTAATGGTGGTTGAACTTGGAGAAGTCGAAGTCGGGATAGTTTATAAAACAGATGCACAAAAATCTAAAAAAGTGAAAATAGTCGGTGAAATTCCTGACACTTTTCATCTACCAATCGGATATTACAGTGCTGTTATTAAAGAGCACAAAACTGAATTAACAATGAATTTTTATACTTTTATCATTTCTGATCAGGCAAAATTAATTTGGAAAAAATACGGTTTTATTCTATAATTTTTTGAATGGAATTATTTAATTATTCACCCGAAGAATGGTCAGCAATCTATCTTTCATTGAAGGTTGCTCTCATATGTACGGTTATCGCTTTACCATTTGCAATCGGTATTGGCTGGTTTCTTGCAAGAAAAGATTTTTACGGAAAACCGGTTTTTGAGGGCATTATTCATTTGCCTCTTGTTCTTCCCCCCGTTACAACTGGTTATCTCTTATTGCTAATATTTGGTGTGAATGGATTTTTAGGAAAATGGTTAAATGATGCCTTGGGAATAAGTATAGCTTTTTCTTTTTGGGCTGCTGTAATAGCCTCAGTTGTTGTATCATTTCCTCTGGTAACCCGTTCTATTCGCTTAGCCATTGAATTAGTCGACCGGAACTATGAAGAAGCTGCGCAAACCCTTGGTGCATCAGGATTTAAAGTATTTTTTACGATAACACTGCCATTGGCACTACCAGGAGTTATTAGTGGATTTATTCTAAGTTTTGCCCGCAGCCTCGGTGAATTTGGTGCAACCATTACATTTGCCGGAAATATTCAGGGAGAAACTCAAACACTGCCACTGGCTATTTTTTCAAAAATGCAAATTCCAGGACAGGAATCATCTACATTTAAACTGGTTCTGGCATCCATAATTATTTCGCTTGCAGCAATGATCTTTGCTGAATATCTCAACAGAAAAGTAATTAAAAGAAAAAGGAAATGGGAAACTTCCTGAAAATAAATATCAGCTTAAGAATTGATAGCTTCGTGCTAAATATCGTTCAGGAATTCCCGTCAGGTATTACCGGAATATACGGTCCCTCGGGGCAGGGTAAAACCACCCTTTTAAATGCAATTGCCGGAATCATAACTCCTAATGAAGGGAATATCTCAATAAATGATGAATGTGTTTTTGATAAAAAAAATAAAAAAAATATTCCAGTCAGAAACAGAAGAATTGGTTATTTATTTCAAAATGACCGCTTATTTCCACATCTAACTATCCTGAAAAATCTGAAATACGGACTTAAACTAAATAGCCGAATTGGATTGGATGAGGTGGTTGAAATTCTGGACATTCGCAACTTACTTTCAAAACTCCCCGATGAATGTTCTGGAGGTGAAAGACAAAGAGTAGCTTTGGGCAGGGCATTGTTAAGTTCACCCAATTTGTTATTATTAGACGAACCATTTGCAGCTGTCGATGTAAAACTTCGTGAAAATATTATCCCTTATCTCGTCGATATTAACAGAATGTTTCAAATTCCTATGCTGGTAGTCAGCCATGATCTTCCTGATTTATTGAGCTTAACCAATTATCTGATTTTATTAAATGATGGTAAAATTTCCGCATCGGGCCTTTTTCGTGATTTGATAGCCAACGAAAAGAACCTAACAATTATGCAAGGCGCTGGAATTTATAATGCCTTTGACCTTTTGGTGTTTGAATTTTTTGAATCAAATAACATTGTTTTATTAAAAAGTTTTAATCACGAATTTAAAATACAGGCAATAAGCAGTTCTTTTCAAACTAAAATAGAACGGGATTCAAAAGTTAAGGTATTAATTCGCCCGGAAGATATTGCGGTTTCATTAGCGCCCGTTGAAGGTATCTCTCTTCGAAATCAAATTCCGGGTAAAATTGAAAAGGTTTTCTCCAGAAATGGATACTCTTTTTGCCTGGTCGATGCGGGAGAAAAACTATTGGTTGAAATTACAGAAGCCTCACGAAAAAAAATGAATCTGGAGCCCGGCCAGAATATTTATTGTTTATTTAAATCGGTAGCATTGAAAATCTATTAACCCTTCCCGAAAAAATTGTGGTTTATTTTATTGTCAATAGTATTATACCTAAAAGTAAATTCAGAAAACCTATTATACTATTTCCCGATCGGGAATATGTATTTTAACCAAAAACCCGGAGACAAAGCAGAATTTGTTGAAAAGTTACAAGCAGAAGGCAAAAATATTTTAATGACCGGCGATGGATTAAACGATGCCGGTGCTTTAATGCAAAGCGATGTAGCTTTAACCATTGCCGACAAAGCCTATCATTTTTCTCCTGCAAGCGATGCTGTTCTTGAAGCATCAAGATTTGAATTACTTGCCCGGTTTATTCGGTTCACAAAAACATCTTTAAAAATCGTTTATATAAGTTTTGCTATTTCCTTTTTATACAATATTATCGGAATTAGTTTTGCAGTTTCAGGAAACCTGTCACCCATAATAGCAGCTATACTGATGCCAATCAGCTCGGTTTCGGTAGTTGCTTTTGCTACATTTTCAACCCGTTTAATGGCAAAAATCAAATTCAGAGTTTCTTAATAGCAGAATTTATTTTACAGAAATTCTAAATTGGATTATTTTCTCATTCATAAAAACTCTATTTTTGCAGAAACTTAAACTAACAGCAAAAATGGAGATTATACCAACTTTGGTTTTTAGTGGTGATTGCGAAGAAGCATTAAAATTCTACATAAAATGCTTTGGTGGAGATATCATTTATATGGAACGGTATAAAGATGCTCCGGCAGAATTTAATCCAAAATTTGGGAATAATATTCTACATTCAAAATTTGAATTTGGTGTAAATAAATTCTATGCTTCTGATTCTTTTGAAGGGAAAAAAGTTGCTGCAGGTGATAATCAATCATTAACCATTGAATTCGAAAGTAAAGAACAATTAGCTGAGGTTTATGAAATAATATCAGAAGGAGCAAGTATAAAAACTCCGCTTCAGGAATCATTTTGGGGAACCAGTTATGCTATTCTTACCGACCGCTATGGCATTATGTGGAACCTGAATTTTACCAGAGTTGTAGGATAAATTTCTATTTCTACACAAAAACATTTAATTCTTTCTATTTTTAGACAAAAAATACAAAAAATGATAAATGGTAAAAAAGTTATAGTTGTTTTACCTGCCTATAATGCTTCCAAAACGCTGGAAATTACCTATAAGGAAATTGACTTCTCAATTGTGGATGAGGTAATCCTGGTTGATGATTTAAGCAAGGATGATACTGTTGAGGTTGCCAAAAAACTGGGGATTAACCATATTGT
>JABMQB010000798.1 GCA_013203525.1 Mariniphaga sp. | reverse complement strand
TTGATGATTCGATTGTTAGAGGAACTACGCTTAAAAACAGTATCATAAGAATTCTGGATCGGTTACAACCAAAAAAAATCATCGTGGTTTCATCAGCTCCCCAAATCAGATACCCTGATTGTTATGGCATTGACATGGCTCGACTCGAGAGATTTATTGCATTTAATGCCGCCATTGCACTTTTAAAAGATAATGGTTTGGAAGACACCATAGACAAGGTTTATAAAAAATGCAAAGACCAGGAACATCTTCCAAAAGAAGAAGCTGTAAATTACGTTAAAAAGATTTATCGTCCATTTACGGCAATTCAAATTTCTGCTAAAATTGCAGAACTTTTAACTCCTGAAGAGTGTACTGCCGAAGTTGAGATTGTATATCAAACTATTGAAAACCTGCATAAAGCCTGCCCAAACGATACCGGCGACTGGTACTTTACCGGAGACTATCCTACCCCTGGCGGAAACAAAGTTGTAAACGCATCATTTATTAATTTTGTTGAAGGAATTGATAAACGAGCGTACTAAGATTAAAGGTTAAAGGATAAAAGATTAAGTATTAGGGAAATAACAAACTACTCTACTTTAACCGGTTTTAACTCTTCAAAAAAGATGTCATTATTTGGAACGTCGAATTCGAGCCCGGTTATTTTCAGATTATTGTCTAAAATGTATTTTACAGTTCCAAAGTCAAACCAGGCATGACGATTGTCCCAATTTATTTTCCAAACATCGTAATGCCAATGTTCAAGTGCTGCCGACAAATCAGGTGTGTATTCAAAACTTAAACGTAATTTTTCACCTTCCTTCGAAACCAGAATATTTCCATAAATTGGTGCATGAAATTTACCAATATATTTATGGAGAGGTAAAGAAGGTTTTGTTCCTTCCATCCGGCTTTCCTTTCTCTCAGCAACCCTATTATCCGAATCATTTCTTTTATTCCGGTTTTCCAGCATTTCCGATGACCAATCTTTTTCAGGTAATCCTAAAAATGCATTTAATACATAATATGTAACTGCCATTGTCGGAGCCTTCATCCCATTTGTTAAAACGACAACTCCCAGTTTTTCATCTGGAATCATATTCACTGCTGATATCATACCATCGTAACCTCCACCATGGCTTATTCTTAACCGTCCATGAAAATTATTCAAACTCCAGCCTAAACCGTAACCACTGAAGTGGTTATTAAAATCATTTTCCTTTGTGTGATTGACCGTAAAAGTATTATGAGGCTTCCAAATTATATTTCTTGAATCAGGAATTAGGATTGTATCATTTCCCCAAATTCCATTTTCCATATTAAAAATCATCCAATTTCCAATATCTTTTACAGATGAAATAATACCACCCAGAGCCGCAACTTCTTCCCAGTTTTCCCAACCAATTGGAATATTTTTACCATCTACCAATGCATGAGGTGTAGCAAAATTTTCCATTTCATTTAATTTTTCAAGAGAAAAAATGGTCCTATCCATTCCTAGTGGATTTAATATTTTTTCCTGAACATTTTTACCCCATGTTTTTCCTGTAACTTTTTTTATCAAATCGCCGGCAGTTATGTACATCACATTAGAATAACCGTATCCATCTCTGAATCCAAATTCCATAGGAAGATACTTTAACCTTTTTATAATCTCTTCGGAAGAAAGATTTGATTTATACCAGATAACATCTCCGCTAAAAGTTCCAAGCCCAACCCTGTGGCAAAGTAAATCTTTAACGGTAACTTCATCGGAAATCCAGGGATCAAACAACTCAAAATATGGAATATAATCTTTTACTTTATCGTCCCAATCCAGTTTTCCTTCTTGTACCAATATTGCAATTATTGCTGTTGTAAAAGCCTTTGTATTAGAAGCTATTGCATAAAGTGTATTTTCATCTGGTATTCCTTCTTTTCCTATTTCCAGATTACCATACCCTTTTGCAAAAACCAGTTTTCCGTTTTTTACAATCCCAATGCTCATTCCCGGGATATTCCATTTTTCGGCACATTTTTCAAAATATGTATCCAGTTTTTTAAGATCCGGAATGAATAAATTTTCCTGTGCATGTAGGGTGACTTGTAAAATCAGAATTAAAAATAACACTGTAGATAATCGCATCATAGCAATAGAATTATAATTTGAGATAATCACTAAATCTGAATGAGTGAAAGTTAAAAAACTATATAAACTTTTTGCAAATAAAAAAAGGCTGTTTCTCTAAACAGCCTTCTAACTAAACCAAATAAACTAATCTCAATAATTAACTACTTAATCCTTAGATATTCGCGTTAAGCATCCAGGACTCTATTTCCAGTTCTTTTTCTGTTTCTTCTGTATAACCAATTGTTTCGTTGCTTAAATCTGTATCGTTAACCATCCATTCTTCAATTACTAAAGCTTCTTCATAATAGTTTAAAAATATATCTGAATTCAATGAGTAATAATCATCTATCATCCATTCTTCCAGCTCTACAGCTGGTTCAACTACTATTTCAAGGCTTGAGGCAGATTCTCTTTCTGTTCCCTCTGTGTTTACATTTCCTGCGAGGAGGAAAAAAGCCAGAAGGGCAAATAATAAAAATTGAGTTTTTGTAGTTTTCATCTCTAATTGTTTTTGTTTCTGTTTTCTTGTTTAATTGTTTCTGTTTTCTTGTTTAATTGTCTTCACTCTAATAGACTCAATTGCCTTACAAAGGTTACACTGTATTTTGTTAAAAAGTACAAAAATCTTGTTAATGAAATCTTAATGTCGGTAAGGGTCGTGAATTATCGGTAAATAAAACTGCCTTTAGGGATGAAACGTTCAGGTTTTACCGGTAAACTGCGGAATAAGCCGAATACAGCACTTCCACTTCCTGTCATTGATGCATAGATAGCACCCATTTCGTACAAACTATCCTTAATTTTTTGAATCTCAGGGTACATTTTAAAAACTGACTCTTCAAAGTCGTTAACTAAATAATCCTGCCAATTTCTAATAGGCATATTTAAAATTTCGGTTAATGACTTTAAGGGAATAAAAGGAACTATTTTACTATATGCCTCAAATGTACTTACCGATTTTGATGGTTTAACCAAAAGAATTCTATAATCTGATAAATCAACATTTACTGGTGTAAGAATATTGCCAATACCAGTAGCCAGTGATGCCGTATTTCGAATAAAAAACGGGCAATCGGCGCCTAGTTTTAATGCATATTTTTCAAGTTGAGGAATTGTAAGGTTTAACGAAAATAATGAATTAAGTGTTTTAAGCATAAAGGCTCCATTGGAAGAACCACCGCCTAAACCAGCACCATTGGGAATGTTTTTATGAAGGTGGATATTTACAGGAGGTAAATCAAAATCTTCTTTCAAAATATGATATGCTTTTTATCTCTGACGAAGTCATAAACGGCCTGGGCAGAACCGGCAAATGGTTTGGTATACAGCATTGGGA
>JABMQB010000797.1 GCA_013203525.1 Mariniphaga sp. | reverse complement strand
GCTGTGTGTTCAATCAAAACCGCAACAAATCGTTCCATCGATCCAAAGGGTGCGCGATGAATCATAACAGGGCGGTGCCTGTTATCATCGGCACCTATATATTCGAGGTTAAACCTTTCCGGAAGGTTATAATCAACCTGGATTGTACCAAGCTGCCAACTTCTGCCCAAAGCATCCTTGATCATAAAGTCGAGTTTAGGCCCATAAAATGCTGCTTCTCCTATTTCTGTAACTGTATTTAGTCCTTTTTCTTCGCAAGCCTCAATAATAGCTTGCTCCGCCTTATCCCAGTTTTCTGTCGATCCGATATACTTTTCTGTATTATCGGGATCGCGAAGTGAAATCTGGGCTATATAGTCATCAAAACTTAAAGCTTTGAAAATGATAAATATTATATCTATAACCTTTTTAAATTCATCTTTTAACTGATCCGGGCGGCAAAAAATATGTGCATCATCCTGGGTAAACCCACGAACCCGTGTTAATCCATGAAGTTCACCGCTTTGTTCATAACGATATACCGTTCCAAATTCTGCCATCCGAACCGGCAAATCTTTATAAGACCTGGGCCATGCATTATATATTTCACAATGGTGTGGGCAATTCATTGGTTTTAACATATATTCCTCACCTTCAGAGGGTGTTTTAATAGTCTGAAATGAGTCTTTTCCATATTTATCGTAATGCCCTGATGTTTTATATAATTTTACATCGCCAATATGGGGTGTAATTACTTGCTCATATCCATATTTTTTTTGGACTTTTTTCAGGAAATCTTCAAGCTGACTTCTCAATTGAGCACCTTTCGGCAACCAAAGTGGCAAACCCTGTCCGACTGATTCCGAAAAGGCGAACAAGCCCATTTCTTTGCCAATTTTTCTGTGATCGCGCTTTTTGGCCTCTTCAATCATTGCTAAATATTCCTCCAGCATTTTTTGCTTTGGGAATGTTACCCCATAAACACGGGTGAGCATTTTATTCTTCTCATCGCCACGCCAATAAGCCCCGGCAATTGATGTTAATTTTATTGCTTTTATTGCCCCTGTATTTGGCAAATGAGGACCTCTGCAAAGATCAGTAAATTGCCCCTGGTTGTAAAGGGTAATTGTACCATCTTCCAATTCGTTTATTAATTCAGTTTTTAACTCATCGCCCTTTTCAAAAAATATATTCAAAGCATTTTCCTTTGAAATTTCACTTCTTATAATACTATTTTTCTGTCGGGCAAGGTCGAGCATTCTTTTCTCAATCTTTTCAAGGTCATGCTCAGAAAGCTGTTGACCATCAGGCAAATCTACATCGTAATAAAAACCGGTATCAACGGTTGGCCCAATACCAAATTTTGTCCCCGGATAAAAAAGCTCGATGGTTTCAGCCATAAGATGAGCCGATGAATGCCAAAAAGTATCCTTTCCTTCACGGTCATCCCAGGTATGTAATTTAATATTTGAATCATCGTAAATAGCCCGTGTCAAGTCCCATACTTCTCCATTAACTGATATAGACAATACATCTTTAGCTAACCTGTTTGAAATAGACCTTGCAATATCTAAACCGGTAATACCTTTTTCATATTCCCTGACACTGTTATCGGGTAAAGTAATTTTTATCATTATTATGTAGTGTGTCTTTTTAATTCAGTTTGCAAAGATAAATATTCTTTATGGATTACAACATCTATGTAAACCCTGAATTTATCATATAGTTCAATCATTTAACAATTGATGAAATTCCACTAAAAAACAAATAAATATATTAAATTCAAAAAGCAAAAAAACACTATCTTTTTTATTAAAGGATATTATTGATTTATTGAAATTCATTTTAAATTGTTATCAAACACCTATTTAAAACTACAGTTTATAATGATTTCTCAATTTTTATATGATATTTGCAATTTTAAAGATTAAGGCAACAGGCTAAAATGAGATAACGATGGAACAATTTAAGAATCCTGGAGATTGCTGTGATATTGAAGAAATCAGGCAGGAAATTGATAAAATCGATAAAAAAATAATTGAACTTTTCTCAATCAGGTATGAATTTGTAAAAGAAATTGTCTCATATAAAAAAGACGAAAAAGGAGTTATTGCAAGAGAAAGAAAGGACTTTGTTATCAATGAGAGAGCCAGAATAGCCAATGAACTAGGATTAAACGAGGATGTTTTCAGGCAAATTTTTACTATCCTTGTTGAGGATAACATTAAGAAAGAGCTTAAGCTTCTTCAACTAAATAAATCTAAATCAGAAGTTAAATCATAACAAAATATGTATAAAAAAGATATTAAAGTAATGGATTGCACTGTTCGTGACGGCGGGCTGATGAATAAATGGCAATTTAGCGATGAGTTTGTGAAAGCAGTTTATGAAGGTTGCGTTGAAGCTGGAATTGACTACATGGAAATAGGTTATAAAAGTAGTGAAAAGGCATTTTCGCGAGATGAAGTGGGACCATGGAAATTTTGCCACGATGATGATTTAAGAAGGATTGTTGGCGAGAATAACACAAATGTGAAATTATCAGCAATGGCTGATATTGGAAGAATTGACCTGGATGATATCCCACCCAAATCGGAAAGTGTGATTGATATGATGAGGGTAGCTTGTTATGTACATCAGGTTGACAAAGCCGTTGCTCTTGCCCATCACTGTATGGACAAAGGTTATGAGGTTACAATAAATCTAATGGCTGTTTCGAAAGTGAATGAACATGACCTCGATGAGGCTCTGGTTGACCTTAGTAAATCAAGAGTTCCTACAATTTATGTTGTTGATAGTTTTGGAAGTATGTATTGTGAAACTATTGAAGAACTAGTGAAAAAATATATCAAGACATTACCCGGAAAACAAATAGGCATCCATGCTCATAATAATATGCAAATGGCAATGTCGAACACTGTCACTTCATTAATAAATGGAGCAACGATGTTAGACGCTACCCTTTTAGGAATGGGGAGAGGTGCAGGAAATTGCCCGATAGAAATATTAATTGCATTCCTTAAAAATCCGAAATACAGGTTATTACCACTTCTTGATGTAATCCAAAAACAAGTTAAACCATGGCAGGAAAAAATCGACTGGGGATATCATGTTCCATACCTGATTACAGGTGCTTTAAACGAACATCCACGAAGTGCCATGAAATGGATGGATTCAGAAAAGAAAGACGATTTTGTTGCTTTTATGAAAGAAATGCACGACTACGAATTACTGGAGTAATACTCCAACAAACTAAACTAAATAAGCAAAAGCATCTTTCAGAAACGGGAGGTGTTTTTTTATGTATTTATTTCTTTTTAATATTTGAAGTCTTCTTTCGAAAAACATTTCTTTACCTTTGTTTTCAATTAAAGTACAACATATATGAAAACAATTTTCACACTCGTTTTTACCTTATTCATTTTTTCTTTGGTAAGTTCTCAGGGATCAAAAAAGATAACACTTGAAGATATATTTGTAAGTAAGACTTTTGAACAAAAAACAGTTACTGGATTACGGTCGATGAACGATGGAATTCATTATACTACTATGGCAAATAATTCCCGCATCGTTAAAAACAGCTATAAAACAGGTGAGGCATTAACAATTCTTTTTGACTTATACCAAATTGAGGATACTCCAATTAAAGAATTCAACGATTATGAATTTAGCAGTGATGAAACAAAAATTCTTCTTACAACCAATGTCAAAAAAATTTACCGCCATTCATTTACTGCCCAATATTATATCTGGGATTCAGTTTTAGAAGAAATATATCCCTTATCGGATAAAGGAGCACAACAAGTAGCAACCTTTTCCCCCGACGGAGAGAGAGTAGCTTTCGTGAGGGAAAATAATATTTTTATCAGAAGTTTAAAATTTGGCACTGAACATCAGGTAACATTTGATGGAAGAAAAAACGAAATTATTAACGGAATTCCGGATTGGGTTTATGAAGAAGAATTTGGATTCCATAATGC
>JABMQB010000796.1 GCA_013203525.1 Mariniphaga sp. | reverse complement strand
TCAGATATTAAAGATAAATAGTTCTGATTATCATTTAGAATACTTTCAAATACAACATGAAATGTCAAAAGCAATACCCTTTTTAATATTGACCAACGAAGATTTACTAAAAATTTTAAATCATTTTGCAGAACAAGCTGAAAAAGATATGACAGTTGGTGAGGTTTATAATGCATGTGAAAATTTCTGCAAAAATAATCCTGAACAAGGTTGGAATTTAGTGGATTACATGAAAAAAAACAATAAACCTAAATTTTTAATAAACGCATTAGTCGGTTTATCAGTTAATGAGTCTGAAAAAGTTTTTAATTATACAAATAATTTATATAGAACTGAATTTATCACACAGGCAATAATTATTTTGGGGTTTATTAATTATAATACTATCGAACAAGTAAATAAAACATTTGAGAAGTTTAAAGAACAGCTCAAAAAGTCTGTTAAAGAGAATATTATAGCTCTTTCAAATAGTTTGGGGAGATTACTATATCAACCAATAACTGCGAAGTATAACTTAGTGTCAGAAATTTTCGGTTTTATTTCGCAGATATTAAATAAAAAAATTCCTGAAGCTCAATATAATATATTAAATAATCTAACATTTATCAATGAAAAGGGATTGTATAATGAATACAAAGTAAAATTACTAAAATATTTTTATGATGCATCGTATGAATATAAAGGAATAATTCAGAATTTATCATATTATCTTCATGATTTAAAGAATCCTCTTATTATTTTAGATTTTCTCAGAAACTGGATTTTGAATCATGATGAGATTAAGGATTTAGATGATTTTGAGTATGCTCTTCAGGATTCATATACAAATAATCCCGAACAATTTATAGAAGAATATATAAAATTATTAATCCACCCAAAAGCAAAGATTAGAAACACAATAAAAACAATTTTTAAAATAGTCATATTAAGCGAAACGAATAAAGAATTATGGATAAAATCAATTAATAGTCTAACCTTTAAACAACAAAAACTTCTTTTTAAATCATTGAATGACTATTCAATTGATATAAAAGATAGACTTACTATAGGTTCATTGTTGATTAAAACTCATAATCATAATGTATATAAATTCTTATTGCAAGAATTTGTGTGGCTTATTCAGGATTTTGGGAGTATGATAAAAGATATTTTAGACAATATTGTAGATAAGAATGATGGAATGGAAGCTGATTTTATTAATGCTTTTATTAATTATTATCAAGAAATCACGACTTTTTGGAAAAAAAAATCTGAAGTAAACGAATTAAACCCTACTTTAAATCAAACTGGGATATTCAATAAATTCAATGAAATTTATCAAAAAAAGCAAAATGAATTTTTTAGCAATTATAAAAGTGATAAAACATCATTTTTAAATATGATAACAAAAGTTCAAATAGGTAGAGGTAGAATGTTTAAAATGGGAGATAATTCTGCACCTGGATATATGTCGAAATTCGAAACAAGTTATATAATACCTCGAACATTAATGATATTTCCGGAATATTATAATTATAGCTGGAATAAGTTGCAAAATGAAGAATGGGAGGAAAATGATGCTAAGACTCATTGTTAAAGACTACCTTCAGAATTTGAAAGAACGAAGGGAATTAGATTATATTTTCCCAATCTTACTTGAACAAATGAATTTTAAAATTGTAAAAACTGCAAAATCATCACATGGACAACCAGAATATGGAAAAGATATTGTTGCAGTTGGTAAATACGAACAAAAAAAATGTCTTTATATTTTTCAATTGAAAGCAGGAAAAGATAAAAATATTAATAATAAATCATTTTCTGGAGAAATTGGAATTCGCGAATCATTGATACAAGCAAGAGATGTGGAATATACTGATAGGTCAATTCCAGAGATTAAGGATTTACCTAGAAGAATAGTCCTTGTACATCCTGGAGAAATTCAGAGTAATTATAAGCCAGTATTTGAAGGTTTTTTAAAGAAAGAATTTCCAGAAGGGAATTTTGAGAGGTGGGATATAACCTTTCTTTCTGACAAGTTCTCAAAATATATGCTTAATGAATAT
>JABMQB010000795.1 GCA_013203525.1 Mariniphaga sp. | reverse complement strand
TTTTTATATCCAAAAAACTTGGAACCATCAAATTCCTTAAATTTTATTTTAAATGATTTTTTTGGGTGGTTGCGTGATGTATTCCCCCGAAGCCGGATGCCAACATCGGGTAGGAGTGAGTCGACCAGGCTGTTTTTAAAACGTACAGAAGCATGAAGATACTCTTCACTGTGTGCATTTTCATTGGCAAGTAAAAAAGTTTTATCGGCTGCATTCATTGTAATTTCAATAACAGCAACTTCCTGGTTGTTATAAATGGTGTCGGTACCGGGGTTGATGTTTTGTGCCTGTAAAAAGTAGCTGGGTAGGAGTAGGGCAATTATAAAAAGAAACTTGAGGATATTTTTTTGAAATAAATTGAATGTTTTAGAATCATTACAGGCACTCAAGACCCCTTTTTGTCCGTTGGACATCTTCCCCCCATGGGGGGAAGAAAGAGATGGGGGTCTGTTCATTTTAATTCCTTTTCCCCGTTTTATCATTCCTCGTTACGATTTAAACAATTAGCTTTTTTGCCAAATTTTAACACACCCGCATTTAATTTAATACTTAAAATGAATTAGTAATTTTATTTCAGATTAATTTAAATATAGAACCTGATCGGTAACAACATTACCAGCGATTTGTACAATATATAAATTGGAATTGTTGTTTTCCTCAATCATTTCATACTTGTCGGCATTTATCAGCTTATTCACAAATGCCGGAATAGTATTACTATGGCCAACAACCAACACCGTTTTTCCATGTGTGTGTGTTTTGAATTCGCCGTAATTAATATTGATAGGATGGTAAATAGTAAGTTCAATATTTTGTTTATTGGCAGTGGGTTTTACAGTTTCTTTCGTTCTGATATAATTGGTTGAATAAATGGCATCAAAACTAACATTCCTAAAAATTTCAGCCCAGTTTTCAGCGCGGGCAATACCATCGGTATGTAGAACAGGATCGGGATTTTCAGACTTAACTTTCTCGGCATGGCGGATAAGGTAATAAGTGCTAACAGGTATTTCCTGAGCAGCCAGGTTTAAACTGATAAAAAGTACAATTATTAAAAGTAGATTTTTCATTTTCTGAATGTTTTAAGTGGTGTAAAAATAAGATAACCTTTGTCAAATAACAACTTCAGGTGTAACTCATTTTGTAATACTTAAATGCCTGGATTTTTTGTCATCCTGAGCCAGTCGAACTATGGTAATGAGTGCTTTAGAATATCTTTCGACAGGCTCAAGATGACATTGAAATCAATAATAACAATGAAAAATAATGTTACTATTTTTTTGAATTATTTTTAAATCATCGTTGTCTCACCATGACAATGTGCTATTTATACTCCAACATTCTGATAAGAGGCATAAAACAGGTAGCGTTCAATTGTGATTCCCGACAATAGAAGAATAAAAAGAATTAGCCTGACCCAATCGGATTGAATTAAACCAACTGTCAATCCTAAAATTAGAATAAGGCTGATTCCATAAATTATAATTGCATATAAACTTTCATTTTTTAAAATTGAATAAAATGAAATTAAGACCACTATTTGTAAAATCAGGAAAACCGCGGCTACCAACAGGATTGAATTATTGGTTTGTTGATTTTTCACAAGGCTAAAAAGAATTAACATAGCAGAACCGGCAAGCAAAACTGAGTTAAAAAAACTCAATGTGGTGTATTTTGAATTCCAGTTTGGTACTGTTTGAAGTTGGTAAAGTTTTATCATTGAATAAATAAAAAGTAGAGCTGCCAGAATTCCCAGTGCAGAAACAATACCATTCATAAGACCTGAACTTTTTATCCATTTAAAAAATATGAATTCGAGCAAAATAATTCCAATGAAGGCCATCATGAAAAATATTTCGCGGCTAAGCCATGAGTTCTTGAAATTGCAGATCGCAAAAAAGGCATTTTTCGGGCTTCCAAGGTGGATGAAAGATATTATCATTGAAATAGCAGCAATACACAAAATTATTAAAATGTCTTTTCGGGCTAAACCGGGTTGAAAAATTGAAACGGGAGTGAGCCAATGTGAAAGTTTATAAAGAATATAAGTTCCGGTGCTCATTTGAGCAAGCACCGTAAAAAATACCAATGCCCAGGCATGCTTAACCATTTTTAACCTCCTCTCTGTTTTCAATTGAAATGTCATATGATTCAATGGTTGCGTCTTTATGTGGTGTAATCAGAAACGATGGTTGACAGATTTTAGGATCGGGCAGGGGATATATGTTTTCACTATCTCCATACTTTTCCTTTAAATCTTCAAGCTTTCCAAAATCGAGCACCCGCATGGGGCAGGAAGTTACACACGAGGGTTGTTTCCCTTCTTCCAGATAATCAAAACAAAGGTCGCATTTTCCCATTTGCCCTTTTTTATTATCGTATTGAAGCGCACCATAAGGGCATGCCCATTCACAATACCGACATCCCATACAACGTTCGGGGTCAATTAAAACAATTCCATCGTCACGCTTGATAATGGCCGCAGTTGGGCACGTATTCAGGCAAATCGGTTCAGCACAATGATTGCATGACATTGATAAAAAATATGATGAAATTTTTGAGATCCAGGCATCATTTTCTTTTTCCCACGAACCTCCTGTAATTTCATAAACCCTACGCCAGCGAATTCCAACGGCAAGGTCGTTTTTATCTTTACACGCAACCTGGCAGGTTTTACATCCTGAACATGACGATGAATCGAAATAAAAGGCAAGCTGTTTATCCATGGCTGCCCTCCCTGTATTTTTCAACTTCAACCATAATGGTATGTTGTGCATTCCCAAAAGCTATTGGAGTCCAACGTTCTGATGTTAGTGTGTTTACATTTCCGCCTATATCATTTCCATTTTTGTCGGATTTCCACCAGGCACCCTGAGGAATATTTACAACTCCCGGCATTATTTTATTTGTAATCCGGCAGGGAAGAATTAAGGTTCCCCTGTTATTATATACTTTCACCTTTTTACCATTCCTGATATTACGTTTATCAGCATCAATCGGGTTTATAAATACCCGTTGTGGAAATGCTTCTTTTGTCCATTCATTATTGTCGTGAGTTGAGTGTACCCTGCCCATATAATGATGCCCTAATGCTTGTAGTGGGAAATTCTTACTTTCAGGACCAAATGGGCTTTCCCATTCCTGAATATATTTTGGTACTGCAGGAATTTCAACAGGATTGTTTTTATCAAAAAGGCGTTTTGAAAAGATTTCGATTTTACCACTTGGTG
>JABMQB010000794.1 GCA_013203525.1 Mariniphaga sp. | reverse complement strand
TTTATAAAAACTTTCTTTCAAATTATAATGATTCTCTTTCTGTTGCTTTTGAATGGCTAAATTCGGCAGGAATAGATGAAATGGTGCTTGACCTCAGGTATAACAATGGTGGAGCCATCAGCTCAATGCAACATTTAGCCAGTATTCTTGCGCCTCTTCAGCAATTAAATAATTCAGATATAATAATTAACGATGAATTTAACTCTATACTAACACAATATTACAATGCACAGGGTATATCGATGCAAACCCGTTTTTTAAATATTTCTCCAAATTTGAATCTAAACCGTATTTATATTTTAACCGGGCAAAATTCGGCCTCTGCAAGTGAAGCGCTTATTATTGGGCTCGATCCATATATGGAGGTAATTACTTTAGGAGAACAAACTCACGGTAAATATACTGGTGCTTATGTTATTTACGATACTGAAAAAAAACATAACTGGGCAATTCAGCCCATCGTTTTTAAATATTCGAATTCAGTTGGATTTACCGACTTTCCCGATGGATTAACACCCACTTATGCCGGAGAAGATGATTTATTTAACGCCCTTGGCGATCCACAGGAAGGCTTATTGGCTGTTGCTATTGAAAAAATTACTGGTACTCCTGTTGTTGTTGCACAAAAAAGTGCAAAAATAGAATTAGCTGTGCCGTTGCATTCATTTGATAATAATAAAATACGTATGAATATTCCTCTTTTAAAAGAGAAATTAGAAAGTTTCAAATAATTAAATCCAACTTATAATTACAAAAAAACGGGTTACAAAATTGTAACCCGTTTTTATTTATCAATATTCAATTATCTATTGATTCTGATCAGATTCATTGATATTTTCATTTGCATCAATCTCATCCTGTGGAATTTTATAGTTAAATCTATCGTCCTCAGGATCAACACTCATGGTAACAGCTACAACCGGATTATGATTACTTCCGGTTCTGTCGACACCTCGTTTTAAACGTTTAAGATCCAATGCAGCAAATCCTTCACCCCAAAGTTCAATTCTTCTTTCAAGAAGGATATCTTCCAAAAGAGCACTCCCGGTTAAATCAACTATAGCCGGGCTTTCGTAACGATTGTCGCGTAATGATTTTAACAAGGCTTGCGCAGCAGCATCTTCTCCTAAACGGGCTTTTGCTTCAGCTTCAATTAAAACCATTTCTTCGGGCCTCATCATTACATAATCAGCAGCAAACTCCTTATCACCACCTGCAGCAAATTTGTAAGGTATTAACCTACCGTTATCAACAGCTGAAGCATCGATTAATTGTTTTCTTACATCACCATCATCCATTTGATTATATAGAGCTAAACTATAAGATTTTGGGCTGTATCCAATTCCGCAATATCCACCAATAGTCCAGTCGACATGAGAGAACCATGAAGCATAAATTGTTGACTGTTCATCATTTATTTCCAGTCCCCACATCCAGTTTTGTTCAACATGATTGTCAAATCCAGCCTGGTAATCACCGGCATCCATAACATCTAATCCGCTTTTAGCACCTGCTGCCATCGATGCTGCAGTTGACCAATCATTCATACTTAGTGCAACGCGAGCACGGATTCCACGGGCAATATTACCAGTAGGATCAGAAATATGCCTTTGCGAAAGATCTGAAGAATCAAACAATTGTATAGCCTGATCAAGGTCACTTACTACCTGACTATATACTTCAGAAACAGTATTTCTTGCTTTACCCTCAATTGTAGCCTCCAAATAAATTGGGACTCCAGGATCACCTTCATGCCCAACATATGTATGCTGATACATCTGAACTAAACGGAAATATGAAAATGCACGTAATGTAAGAGCCTGAGCTTTCAGGTTATCTTTAAATGCATCACTATCAGCAGTTGCATCATCAATACTATTAATAACACCATTCACATTATAAATTACACGGTAATACAGTGTCCAAACATAAGTTGGCCTTCTGTACGTAGCATTCCTGTTATCAAAACGATAATCATATCCAAACCAGTGAAACCTTTCAACAGCAATATCCTCACTCATTAGGTCCATTGCAAGGTCAATCGCTTTTACACCAAACTGATCGTGGCTGGAATGATATTCACGCATATCGCGTTTAACACCGTCTAAAACGGTTTGAGCACCTTCGGCTGTATTAAAAATCGCCTGGTCTGAAATCTGGTTTGTCGGGCTGGTTTCAAGAAAATCTTCTTTACATGAAGTGGCTGCCACAACAAACAATATCAATATGAAATAATATATCTTTTTCATTTTATATCCTCCCAATAATTAAAATTTAACATCTAAACCAAACGATAATGTCCTGATAGGAGTATATTGATTTCCCGGTGTACCGCTAATAGATTGTTGCGGATCAAGTCCTTTTCGTTTAGAAAACAAAGCAATATTATCACCTGAAACAAATAGCCTCAACGATGCAATATTGATTTTAGAAGAAATCGACTTGGGCAAATTATAACCCAAAGTAATATTCTTTAAGCTTAAGTAATCACCATCGGTAAGAAAACGTGTTGAACGGCTGTTTGCATCCTGGTCCCCATCGATAATTGGAATATCTGAATTGATATTTGTTGGAGTCCAACGATCCAGAATATCGGTGTGCCAATGGTCACCATATTCACCACCATGCATTAACATCTGATAACTGCCATCCAGAATTTTTCCTCCTACTGCAAAGTTTACAAATACTGATAAGTCAAAATCAAAAATTTGCATACTGTTTGTAATCCCACCTTGTAAATCGGGGATTGATGTACCCACATAATATCTGTCAGCATCACCATAATCCTCAGTCAACAAACGTTCACCTGTTAATACTGGCTCGTCTTCTTCATCCATAATGACTTCACCATCAGCATCAACAGCAACTTCATCATAATACCATTGAGCTTTACCATTTTCAGAATTTACACCTGCATACTCCTGAATCCAGAAATCATACCTCGAACGGCCCACTTCCCATCTTTTGCTTCCACTAATAATAAAATCCTGAGGTAATGCTTTTATTTCATTTTTATAATGGCCCAGGTTAATATTCATATTCCAATCGAAATTATCGGTATTTACAAGGAATGCTCCAATCTCAAGGTCGAAACCAGTATTCTGAAGTTCGGCGATATTTGCATCAATTGATGTAAAACCAGTTGAAGGAGGAAGTGGTTGTTCCATCAACAAATCAGTATTACTCCGAATATAATATTCGAAATTAACAGAAAAACGATCAAGGAATTTAATCTCGGCACCTACGTTGGCTTGTTTTGATGCTTCCCATGTTAAATCAGGTGTTGGAAGCCTGCTTGCTATCAAACCAGGATAGTCGATATTGTTCCATCCGGTTTCATATAATCCCTGATATGCATATAACGAACCAATACCATCGTTACCCTGTACACCATAACTGGCTTTTAAACGAAGTGTATTAATCCAGGTTTGGTTGCTAAGGAATGATTCTTCTGAAATCCGCCATGAAAGACCAGCTGACCAGAAATTACCCCACCTTACATCTTTATGAAAGCGTGAGTTACCATCGGTCCTAAAACTAAAACTTGCATAGTACCTGTCCATAAAGTCATAACTAACATTAGTCAGGTAACTTTCAATTTTGTGATTATTTTCATATGAACCTGATCCTTCAGCAGTAGCAGCAGCATCTAACTCCACTAAACCCGGAAATGGAAATCCAGTACGGGTGGCATTCGTTCTGTTAAATTTGTAATGATAACTTTCATGTCCAGCCAATGCACTTATATGATGGTTACTAAAAGTTTTATCGTAGTACAATATCTGGTTAGATGAAAATGTAAATGTACGAGAGGCAGTCCTTGTAGATCTTCCCTGGAATGGCTGAGCATCACCATATTTCTGATTCTGGTGCGAAAGGCTACCAATGTTATAATAATCTGCACTTCCTGAAACTTTAAATGATAAACCATCCATTAATTGCAGATCAATATAGGAACGCATAGTAAAAACATCGCGTTTATTAATACGTGTATCCAGTTCAATTGTACCTAATGGATTTACATTGGATCCATAAGCCCTTGCACGTCCATATTCGTTACCATAATCGTAAATTTTATTTCCTTCTGCATCGGTTTGTAAAACACCATCAAGATCATAAAGATAAACCGGATAGATAGGTGCACTCATACGGGTATACATAAATGAGTTTACATAGGAGCTTCCTGCTGAATTTGGAAAGTTCTGATCAGAAACAGAACCTGAAACATTCATCCCAACTGTTATCCAGTCATTAAATTCCGAATTTACATTAGCTCTCACTGAATACCGGTTAAAATCAGAAGCTTTAATAATACTCTGGTCATCGAGTACCGTTCCTGAAATAAAATAATCAGTCTTTTCTGTACCACCACTGGCACTCATTGTTACTTCTTTTCTTTTACCGGTAACAAATAATTCATCCTGCCAATCATCGTTCCATAATAACCTGGCTCCTGAATTAATTTTACCATTAGTTCCTACAACCTGGTCATTTGCTACATTATATGCATTGTATCCACCTAATGTAGGAATGAGATCCATACTGGCTTGTGAAGCAGCGGTAGCAGGATCCATATCCTGAGCTAAATAAGCATTATAAATACCTTCCCACTGTAATTCGTAATATTGAGGAACATTTACCCTGTCGTATTCAGGAATTGCACGATCGGTTATACCAAAAGTAGCCCTAACCTGAAGGTTAGAAGTTCCCTTTTGTCCTTTTTTGGTTGTAATAATAATTACACCACTTGAAGCCCTTGAACCATATAATGCAGTTGCCGCTGCATCTTTCAATACAGTAATTGATTCCACATCTTCGGTTGAGATTGAATTTAGGTTTCCGTCGTATGGAAATCCATCCACCACAATAAGGGGATCGTTATTCTGAAAACTGCCAATACCACGTATACGTATTGTAGCATTTTCACCCGGTTGCCCCGAGCCACTGGTAACCTGAACACCAGCAGATAAACCCTGAAGAGCTTTTGTAATACTTGAGGTTTGGATTTTTTCAAGTTGGTCTGACTTTACAACACTTGCCGACCCGGTAAAACTTTCCTTTTTGGCTGTACCATATGCCACAACCATAACCTCATCAACTCCAATAACATCAGCTTCCATATTAGCATCAATTACAGAACCAGAAATTGGTGCTATAACTGTTTTCATTCCCACAAAGGAGAATTCAAGGTTAGCTGCATCTTCCGGTACATCTATTGAATAAGTACCATCTAAACTGGTAATCGTTCCAATAGTTGTTCCTTTTACAACAATAGAAACGCCCGGAATAGTCGAGCCATCATCGGCACTTGTAACAGTACCTGTAACTCTGCTAACCTGGGCATTTACAACTTGCATAGCAAACATAGCTATGCCAAATAGCAATAGCGCAAATCTTTTCATAGATCAATTTTTAAGATTAATAACTCACTTACAGACGCACATAGATTACTGCAAATAAAAGAAATTATTCTGAGAAAAGGTAGGATTTCTTAATAAATGTTAAAACGAAGAATCTAATTAACAATATAAAATATATCAATTATTAATGGCAACAACATTTCAACATAACTAATTTAAACAACAAGTAATATTGTAGTCAATTACAAATGATTCCGGTCGTATTCCTTAATCTTGTTTAAAACCGGTTCTTCTGCATTATCGTACATCTCTTTAATATAAGGATCGTTAAAATACATTACCCTGTTTTCAAAAGGCATATCCTTCACCCGGTCAAATAACATCTCCTTTGCCGTATTTATATCCTTTCCGTAAATATGATAGGAATCGGCTTGCCAGTTTAGCCGCCCCAGTTTTACTGCTTTACCTGTTTTTTCCGCTACTCCGGCTGCAATTACTTCTTTACTAAATTGAATAAAACCAAACATATTCATAAAACTGGCTCCCCACGCATCGTTACTCCTAAAACGAATATTGCAATTGAGCCAGTAAATTCCCTCTTCATCTTCCAATATCCTGTACCATACTGATTGAAGGCATGGTGGATCATAACAATATGCATCCAGGTTTGGCATCCAAGTAATCATCTGTGCCTGCCTGGTAAATGGTTGATTCGATAATTTTTCAATTACCGAAAATATTTGATCAATTTTAAAACCACCAACTTCGACCTGTACTCCGTTATGCTTTTCTTTCCAAACCCCATAATTCTTTAACCTTCCATGATAAGTATACTCCCACCGGGTATCTTTTTCATCGTTCATATTTTTTACCCAATGATCTTTAAATCCTTTTAATTCGAGTACATACTCTTTTAAATCATCTATACCTCCCGGAAAAGCCATATGTATAACCGGATCAGTTTCAGGTTCTTCAATAGTCTGATTCATCGTGCAATCCAGGCTTAAAGGATCACCGGGTTTATCATACTGAGTTTCAAAACGGGTCCCCTTTTCATATAAAGCAATTAATGCAGCCTCATACGTTTCAGCAAGTGACTTTCCTGATATTGTTAAAACCGGAATATTTTTCATTGAATAGATATTAAGTACGCTTTAAAAATAACTATTCAGGAATAATTACAATAATCAATTCATTATATCTGTAAAAGTATTTTTCAACGATTGTTAAAAACTGAACAGCATCTGAAACTATTTATTAAATTTGACCTAATCTAACTATTTAATATTATGAAAAGAATCGTTTCTTTATTGTTTGGGATTTTATTTTCCATCTCCATATTTTCGCAATCTGAAAAAATAAATGTTATAGTAATAGGAGCACATCCCGATGATTGTGATGTTGATGCCGGCGGCACGGCCATAAAATTTGCAGAAATGGGACACAATGTCCTATTTGTTTCGTTAACCAATGGCGATGCAGGCCATTTCGAAAAGGGCGGTGGTGCTCTTGCTAAAATTCGTAGAGCCGAAGCAGAAGAGGCAGGAAAACGGTTTGGTGTAACTTACAAAGTACTCGACAACCACGATGGAGAGTTAATGCCTACTCTTGAAATCAGGCTCGATATAATCAGGTTAATCAGGCAATGGAATGCTGATATCGTAATAAGCTGCAGACCAAATGATTACCATCCTGATCATCGCAACACTGCAATACTGGTACAGGATGCAGCCTTTATGGTAATTGTGCCTAACGTGGCTCCTGATACTCCACCATTAAAAAACAATCCTGTTTTTTTATATACAGAGGACCGCTTTCAGAAACCACAACCTTTTGCTCATGATATAACAATTGATATTACTGAAGTTTTTGACCAAAAGATTTTTGCAATGGCTGCTCACGAATCTCAATTCTTTGAATGGTTGCCATGGACATCAGGCAGGCTTGACCAGGTACCAAAAGAAACGAAAGACCGGCTTGTTTGGTTAGCTAATTGGAGAAGCCCCAGGATTTCTGAAGAAATGAAAATTTCAATGGTTAAATGGTACGGTCAGGAAAAAGCAAATAAGGCAAGATATGCAGAATCATTTGAAATTTGTGAATATGGAAGAAGGCCTTCTGATAAAGAAATAAAAAAGTTATTTCCTATGCTTGGCAATTAATTTAACTGATTATTCATCATAATACCCTTCGCTTAATTTTGACTCTCCCTCTTATCCCTCTCTACGCGTAGAGAGGGAAGATCAGACCGCAGGTATGATCAGAGTGAGTCGACATAATGTAGATTCCACATCAATTTGTTTTTTATTCAAAATATTTTCTTTATTTGATTAAAATTATTTTTACTGGCATTAAAACGGATATCCAAATTAATTTACATCCAGCTTTTCAAACTCCAACATATCAATACCAAACATATTGCCTTCTGCAGCTTTGTTATCTTTTCCCTGGATAATAATTTTAAAAATATTTTCGCCTTTTGATAATACATGGGTACCAAGTGCTGTTTTTACAGAAATTACACCTTCGGGTGCATAACCATTAAAATTTGTGGCAATTGTAATTGCATTCAATTCGATTCTTACTATTCCATAATCGACTGCTTTTGTTAGCGAAGCACTAACCTTATATTTTCCATCTTCAGGCAAAATAAACTTTGTGTAAAGTTCAGAATCCTCTTTACCAAACCTCCACCAAAGTTGTGAATCACCACTCCACCCCACGTCACTTAAACCTTGAGTCGAAACTTCTCCATTTGAAACAAGTATTACTTCAAGGTGTTCTCCTTCAACTTTACCATCTTCAACTATGGGTTTATAAATATCAGTTCGAGCCAGAGCTACGGGATTCATAACTGCATCAATATCTGGCAAAATATTACTTTCGAAACCGGAGAACACATACCAAAATGAAGTCATTGCATAATTAACTTTAGTTTTTACCCAATGCCACATTTCAATATCAGACTTAATTCCTGAATTGAAAGGAATCGCATCCAGTGACCTGTATCTCATATTAACTGACATCCCGGGATGGAAATTCCCTGCTCCTGTTGGCTGAGCAATAAATGGATGGCTAAACTTTTCGGGCCTGCACCAGGCATAACCATAATAATCTTCAGTGCCTGTCCCTATGGAAGAAGGAAAATATTCGCCATCAACATATATCTTTTCATCGCCCTCGCCCCACCAGGCATCCACAGTATTAAATACTGTTATGGCATCGCCCATATATACACCCTGTCCCTGAATATCAATAAAATTTACATCGTAATGCCACTTATGGTTGTCAAGTGAATCGTTTTTCGAGGTATTAATTTGATAATACTCATGCCATGACGCTCCGAAATACATACTTGATTTTTTCCATTTATAGTCTTTTGTTGTAATCTGCAAATTCACATCAACATCCTGAATTCCGTGATTTATAACCTGAATAATTGCTGAATCCTTAAAGGGCATAATCCAGGAGGAAGATAATAATCCTTCAGAATTGACTTGTGTATAAAGTGTTTTTGATGGATGAATTTGATAACCAGTTCCAAAAAAATCTCCAACAGGCACCCATACAGTTTGGCTACCATCAAAAGAAATTGCTAAAACTGTTGAACGCAGAGCCTGATTTAAATTTTTGGCATCTATTTTTAAACTGATTTTTGAAATTGCTTTTTGATTTTCAGATATTCTAATTAAAATGTTTTCAGAAGGAGCAAGTAATTTCGATTCAGACTTGATTGGACCCTCATTTTCTTTTGCCATTAATAAATCCTGCGCTGTTTTTTCTATTTCTTGTTTGGCTCGCTCAAGAACTTCTTGTGAAAAACTTTCCACATTCAAATCGTTTTTATATGTTCGATAATTAATGTTGTAATAAAGGCTTGGCCGCCATCTGCCATTCACAAGTTTTACAGAATCACATTCGATTGTTACCTTACAATGTTTTGAATATGGAATAGGTAAATAT
>JABMQB010000793.1 GCA_013203525.1 Mariniphaga sp. | reverse complement strand
TCCGTCGCATGTGATAAATTTTTTCTGTTTTGCCATCTTATAAATTTTTGATATTTGATTTTATATATAAGTTTTTAACTTTCTTCAATTTCTTGTCATTTTCGACCGCAGAGAGAAATCTGTTATTTCAAAAGATTTCTCACCCTTGTTCCTCGGATTCGAAATGACAGCTTTTATTGAATTAACCGTTTTCATTTATTTAGTCCTTTAGTTCTTAAGTGCTTCATTCAATTAATAAAGGAACCCAAACAACCAAAGCGGAATTTTATTTCCCTGGCCAGTTTCAATCATGTCTGCAGCTCCAAATATTTCATTTGCCGGATCTGTCTTTCTTCCACCTACAATAAATTCATATTTCGATTCTACTAAAAAATCAGCCTTTGATGATGATTCCAGTTTATAAAAATAACCAACCTGATTTAAGAAAAATGTATGCCTGAGATTTAAGTTCTCTACATTATCGGGTGCAATGGCATACAATAAATTTGTATTGTGCATAAACACTTTATCAGGCTTTTTCATTTGATCCAGGTCGCCGTTTCCATTGCTGTACAGTAAATTAATTAACCTGGCATTTTTAAGGTATTTCAGGTAATTCATAATGGTTGCACGCGATGTTTCTACAGCGGCCGCTAATTTACTAACATTAGGTGTAAAAGGGGTTTGAGAAGCTATGATGTATAACAGTTTTCTAAGTTTCGACAGGTATTTTAATTCAATTTGATTAAGATACGGAACATCAATTTCGAGAGCCAGATTTATATTTTTAAGCAGCTTGACATTAAAAAAACTTGGATCGCTCATAAAATATGGAAAATATCCTGTATGCAGATATTGGCTGAAATATGCCAGGGGTTTAATCTTAGATACAATTTCTTTCGAAATTTCAACATGATTAGTTATTACGTCATCCAGCTTATATACCGGAAAATTTTGTGTGGTTTTATAATTCAAAAATTCTCGAAAAGATAATCCTTCGAGATGGTATATCTGAGCAATGCCTTGCAAATCCGGATTATCTTCAATTACCCGCAATACGGGTGAAGATGTAAATACAATTTTTAAATCAGGAATATTATCATAGCACATTCTAAGTTCAGCAGACCAATCAGGGTATTTCTGAATCTGGTCGAGGAAAAGAACTTTACCACCCAATTTAGAAAACTCATCGGCAAATGAATAAATTTTACGTTTGGTAAAATAAAAGTTATTCAAATTAATGAATAGAACAGAATCATTGCCGGGATATACTTTTTTAATATGATCGAGGATGAAAGAAGTTTTGCCAACTCCTCTGAATCCTTTGATACAAATCAACCGGTGCGACCAATCGACCTGATTCAATAACTCCCTTGACAACACAAAATGTTGATCCTCAAGCAATGAATTATGTATGACCTTAAATGAATCCATGCGAATTAATTTGTCGGCAAAAATAACCAGTTTTATGAACTTATTGCAACATGGAGATTACAAAAAATCTATAATGATGTGATTTAGAATTGTTAAAAATAGTAGTCTGGTGTAAATATTAGCCAATTATTTTGTTTTCTTATATTTTGTAAGTTTGGCAATTAAAAAATAAAATGGTGGGTAACAAACCTGAATTATTACTGCCGGTTGGTAATGTTGATTCGTTTTATGCAGCTCTTGAAGGAGGTGCTGATGCGATATATCTTGGATTGAAACAGTTCAATGCACGAGGAAGGGCAAGAAATATTACAAACAGGCAACTTCAGGCAATGGTTAAAATTGCAGGGAAAAAAGATATTAAAACCTATGTTACCTTAAATACTGTTATCAAAAATTCTGAAATTGAGGAGATAGTGCAATACTTGAACTTCGTTTTGCATTGCGGTATTGATGCAATTATAATTCAAGATTGGGGAGTTTACTATCTGGTAAAAAAATATTTCCCAAATCTGGCAATTCATGCAAGTACTCAAATGGGGAATCATAATTCTTTAGGTACCGAATTTTCTGATATAAGAGATTTTGAACGGGTAATTCTTGCCCGTGAATTGACTTTGCCAGAATTAAAATCGATTTGTGCAAAAAGTAAAATACAAACCGAAATTTTTATTCATGGGGCATTGTGTTATTCTTTTTCCGGAATGTGCCTGTTTAGTAGTTTTTTAGGTGGAAGCGGTGCAAACCGTGGATTGTGTGCCCAGCCATGCCGCCGCAGTTATTCTGAAAATGAAAATGCAAAATTTTTGTTCAATTTGAAAGATAACCAACAACTTAAACATATTAGCCAATTTATTGAGTGGGGCGTTTCATCATTGAAGGTGGAAGGGAGGATGAAGTCGGAGGAATATGTTTACAGGGTTGCAAAGGCATACCGCCTGGTTATTGATAGTAACAATCTGGAAGAAGCAGCAAAATTACTTGAATATGATTTTGGCCGGCAAAAAACCGAGTATTTTTATGGCGAAAATATAAAAGAATCTATTGCCAAAAATACCGCAACCGGAATACAAGTTGGCAAGGTTCTTCAGGTTGAAGAAAGTATACTTACATTTGAAAGTAATATAGAATTAAAGCAGGGAAGCAGAGTAAGGATTCAAACACCGGGAAAGGACGATAGGTTTACATTAAAAATCAAGGAATTAGAAAAAAATGGGAATTTGTATCTTATTGCGTATAATAAAGGAACTCCAAAAGTAAACGATTCAGTATTTTTAACTGGAATAAAAGAACAACGTTTTAAGTCGAAACTGGAAGATATACCACTAATAAGAATTCCAAACCTGAATTTTAAGTTTGTTCAGAAAGTAATAAAAGAGTTTAAATTTCAGGAAACAGGTAAGGGTAAGGTACAAATATTTATAAGGATTGGTTCATTGGATTGGTTGCGCAAAATACATTTAAACGAACCCGATGGTGTGTTTCTGAATTTTTCAAAATCGGAATGGAAGGATTTTAATGCTGATGCACCTTTTATTCAAAAATTCGGTAAAAAGTTATTTATTGAATTGCCCCGGTTTATTTCTGAAAAATCAATTTCCTTTTACAATGATTTATTAATTAAACTTGGGAAGAAAGGAATCCGCAATTGTGTTATAAGCCATCTTTCACAAAAACTGATGGTTCCTTCAGGATTTAAAATAATCAGCAACGAAAATGTGTATTGTTTTAACGATGCCGCAATCAGCCAGGTTTTATCGGAAGGAATTAATACCATTGTTTTTCCGTATGAAAATGATTTTGAAAACATTGTACAAGGAAGTTACCGAAATGGGATAGTGCCGGTTTATTTTTATCCTGAATTATTCTATTCCAGAATGCCTGTGAAATCGACCAATGAATTTATTAAAAATGAT
>JABMQB010000792.1 GCA_013203525.1 Mariniphaga sp. | reverse complement strand
CATCTGTTAATTTATTTTGAATCACCGGGTGGTTCATTTTAATGTATATCGAATCATACAGGTTGCACCCATCGTTGGTAGTTGTATGAGCCCAATACTCACCTCCCTGATTAACAGTAATTCGTTGAGAAGATTCTTCGGTATTCCATTCGTATGTATCAAAATATGGACCGGCATCCAGGGTAATTGATTCCCCATAACATAATTGTAGGGTATCACCTTCAAGAAGATTTATACTTTGACCAATATCAAGGATAAGATCGAGGTTAAAACCAACTCCATACCCGTACGATTCGTAATTGCCAAAAGCATACACATAAGCGAGAAAACCACGATCCGGATTTATATTTTTAAGGTGATGTACACCTGTTGAAATATCAATCTGGGCATAGGAATACTCTGATCCCAGAAAGGGTCTAAAACTTGAATTCCTTTTAGTACCATCCAATTCAATATTATTTATTTCGGAAGTAAGGGATATAATGTTGATATAAAAGTTATTACTAATTTGATCTGTTGTGTATGCAACAAAAGTTACATCGTTTTTTGACTGCGAAGCAGGGCTTAAAATGATCATAAAAGGATCACCATTCCCATTTGTGTAATTCTGATCAACATTTCTTGATTGACTAAATTGAGCAATCAAAATAGGTTTGTCGGCAAGGATACGTAAAGGCTCATCGTTATATAATACAAATTCATAGACTACTCCGGGATTAAGATAAGTCATGCCTTTCCCCTGTATATTTATTGAGGTATTTTCTTCTGCCGCAAGAATTCTGTATCTATCTTGTTGCCTTGCTTTTAAGGGTACGATATAATATTCTTTCCCCCACGAATGGATTGGTGGAATTTGTTCATACAAATGGTCATAACAACACATCTGTTCAGTATAAGGAACTGTTGTAGCCAAAGCTCCTGAATAAAATGCAATTGGTTTATCAGAGGTTACTCTACTACCCGTTAAATCGCCTTGTCCCTGCAAATTTAAGTTATTAGCCGATTGTACCTGATAAACTTCACCGGCATTAAGAGTTATTGTAAAACTTATCCCCGCAGGCCTGTTTTGATCTGTAACTACAGAAGGTGTGATTGAAACAGAAGTCGAATCTTCGGTGGCAACAATTAGAAATTCTGAATTCTTTCCTTCTGCATATCCGTCATTATGTATTCTAACATGTGGGGTATAACACATTGCATAATATTCGGTTCCCAACGATTCTACCGGGTAGATAACCGCAATATCAGCGGAACTTCTGTCATAATTTAATGCGTATACATTAACAGGCTTTTCAGCCGTAAGATGGATACCACGGTTTTGAATAATCTCAGAACCTGTTGCTTCCAAATCATTCAGATCCCATGGAATTCTTATTTGCCTGGATTCATTGTCGCCTATTGTATAATCATCAATAAAAATTTTATTTGGTCCAATTTCTATTGAAAAAGTGGTTGCTTCACGTGCAGTAACAGTTATTTCTAAATAGCTGTTACCACTATACCACCGATTCTCCATAAAACCAAACCAGAAATCGGTTCCTTCAGTCGATTTATGGCATTCATTAGTTTCCTGCCCATCTGCGAATTGCGAAGTAGCGACTATGAATAATATTAGGCAAAAAAATAATTTCATTCAAATAATCTAGGACAACAAATTTAGTATTCCAAATAAGTTTATATGCATTTTCATCTAGATTATCTAATTAAAAGTACTTGTCCGTTTTGGGTATGTTCAAATCCCTGGATATCGAAATAATTGGATGTCCATACATAATTTCCCATAGGTGCCAGGGCTTCATTTTTCGTTTTTCCATCCCATTTATTTTCCGGATTATCAGATTCAAAAATAACCTGACCCCAGCGGTCAAAAATTATGATATAAAAACGGGTAGGATCTGCACCAATCCCGACTGGCATAAAATACTTGTTTTCAGGAATGTCACTGTCGGGCTTAAAGGCATTTGGAGTAAAAACTGAAAAGGGTAAAACCTTAATTAGAAATTCTGTTGTATCAAGGCATCCAAATTTAGTTTCAGTAATTAATTGCGGATTATACTCCCCTAAATCGTAATAAGTGTGCCGTGGATGTTCTGCTTCTGAATAATTGCCATCGTCGAATTCCCAGTAATTAATCAAACCAGAACCCGAAAAGTTGGTAAAACTTATGGTTGAGTTTTCAATAGTAGCAATTGGGTAATCAACCTCAAATGCTGCAACCGGTTTTGGGTGAACCCAAATCCAGTCCTGTTTAATTAAACTATCTTTACATTGGGTTTCTGATGAATAAGCAATTACTCCAATATCAAACCTTCCTGAATCACTTAAACTGTAAAAACTACTATTACCCATTTTGTTTGGCAGGGTATCATGAATCCAATAAAATTCCAGCGATTCGTCAAACGATTTAGCAATTATTTCTATTGAATAAGGTTGGCATCCTTCTTCATCAATTGTATAAAAATCAAAATGTGGTTTTCGTTTTACAAGTTTGGTAACTGTATCACTTAAACATCCAAATTCATCAACCTGAAGTGATATTAATGCCATAGATGAATCAATTTCTACCTTAATTGAATCGTTTCCGTTAACTAATTGATGTGCGCCCTCGAAATTCCAGTAGCAGAATGATGAATCGAGATTATTCAGGTAAATAACATCCAGACTGTCGGGATAACAAATATCAGGATCGGCGGAAAAATTAGCAACCGGAGTTTGGAAAACCCGGATCATACTGTCAAGGGTAAAACCATTCTTGCATTGTGTTACCGGGTTGGTAATAGTAAGGCTTACATCGTAAAACCCTGGAGTTGGATAATTCCATTTTACATTCTGCTCATTAATAATTTCACCTGAATCAAATTCCCATTTGAATTCAACATTGTCAGGGCGCAAAAGTTCGCTGGTAAAATTAACGGTTAAACTGTCACAACCTCTTCTGGGAGTAGCATCCATAGTGAAAATTGGAGTAGCTCCAATTGCATGAATAGTAGTATCACTCCAACAACCATTGTCGTTAATAACAAGTTGAATATAAGGAGGTTTTTCCAGAAAAGCTCCAACTGAAATATCATATTGTTGCCAGCTTAGAGTATCAACAAACATACATCCGTCAAGATCCCAGAAAAATTCAGCACTTTCTGTTGCCTTTCCTTCAAAAAGTAACTTTTTACTATAACCTTCACATTTTTCATCTGTTTCAAATCTAAAATTAGAAGTAGGTGTATCAAAAAAGCTGATATTAAATTGAGTACTTGACTCACATCCATCAACTGTTATAACATCATAATATATTTCATACTCACCCCAATCAGATACTTCTAGTTGTGTTGTTGTGCTATTCTCATCTGAGAAGGATACATTGGGGCTGTTAGAACTCCATTTTAATATTGCAGGGGATTGTTGCCATTTACTTGAAGGAGCTCCCGTAAGCAGGGCTTCCAAAGCAACAGTATTAACACCACAAATCAGTGTATCGCCAATAATTTCAATATCAGGGGCTGGGTAAATTGTTAGTTCCATTGTATCCTTTGCAGGACATCCAAAATTATCAAATACAGTTACATCATAAAATCCGGTTTGAGCAACAATAATTTTTTGTGTTGTATCACCAGTATTCCAGTAATACTTCTGAAACTCAATACCGGCGTCAAGTTCAATTGAAAATGGTGTACAAGAATCAAGGTCGGGGCCAAGAAAAGTTTCCGGATGGCTCATATGATATATTAATGGGAGATTTTGAGAAGGTCTGGTGCCGAAAAGATATTAAGTCTAAATTAAATTGCCGCTATTATTTTACGCGCTATCCTCATCTTAGTTATAATGGAAGCATTATTTCGAAAGTTAAGTCTCTCGTAAGAGATGCCTTTGCTTTAATTGAGGTGTTTTGGAAGGGATTGAAAATAATACGAAGAAACAAGATTGATAATATTTTTGTTGTTGCAGATCATTATGTCGAATTAGCAGCTTTGATGGTAGGTTATTTAACGGGTAAAAAGGTAGTGATGTGGTTGCCGGATTTGTATTATGTCTCAGATTCGTATAAGCTCAAATGGAGAAAGCGCATAGACAGATTACTAGAGCCATATCTATTGCGACATATGGACAAGGT
>JABMQB010000791.1 GCA_013203525.1 Mariniphaga sp. | reverse complement strand
GCTCTGTTTTTGACATCCTTTTCTGCAATGCAAGCACAAAACTGGCCTAATTGGCGTGGTTCTACTGGAGATGGAACAAGTACAGAAACTGACCTGCCCATTCAATGGGATTCAATAACTAATGTTGTCTGGAAAAGCCCGGTTCCAGGAATAGGTCATTCATCACCTATTGTGTGGGAAGATAGACTTTTTATTGCTTCTGCAATTGTTGAATCTCAAGAGAAAGTATTACTTTGTTTTGATTGTAAAAGCGGTAAATTATTGTGGCAGGAAACAGTTGTTAAAACAGTTTTTGAAGGTAAACATGGCGATAATAGTTATGCATCTGGCACACCCGCCACCGATGGTAAATTAATATACGTTTCATTTCTTGATGGGGAGGATGTTCTAGTTGCCGCTCACGATTTTTCCGGAAAGCAGATTTGGATAAAACGTCCCGGAAAATTTTCAAGCCCTCATGGATATAGTTGTTCCCCTGTTTTGTATGATGATAAAGTAATTATTAATGGAAATAGCCTTGGAGATTCATTTATGGCTGCATTGAGTCGTAAAGATGGTCATACTATTTGGAAAGTTCCACATGGTAATCCAGCTCATAGTTTTAGCACGCCAATTATCAGGGAACTTGCCGGAAAAACACAAATGATTTTTTTAGGGAATAAAGAGGTTGCTTCATATACTCCCGATGATGGTTCAAAATATTGGTTTATTAACGGACCTTCTGAAGATTTTTGCTCCAGCCCGGTTTACGATGAAAAAACGGGATTAGTTCTAATTAGCAGTGCATGGCCACAACGTCACTTGTTAGCAATAAAACCCGATGGTAGCGGCGATGTTTCTGAAAGTCATATTGCCTGGCGGTCCACCGAAGGTGCATTTTATGTCCCATCTCCGGTTATTGTTGGAGATTATTTGATTACTACCATGACCAACGGTACGGTTCATTGTATTGAAATTGCAACCGGAAAAATTGTTTGGAAGGAAAAATTGGGGAGGCAATATCCTTCTGCAGTTACAGCAAATGGTTTGGTTTATATTCCAAATGACGATGGCGTAATATCTGTGATTAAACCAGGTCCATCATTTGAAAGTATTGCTAAAAACGATATGGGTGAACACATGAATGCATCACCTGCTATCAGTAATGGGAAAATTTATTTAAGAGGTGATAAACACATTTTCTGCATTGGTTTATAAAGCGACTTAATTTTAAGATATCAAATTGTATATTTTAAATATGAAAAATAGCTTTCAGTTTTTATTAATTTAATTGAAAAATATTTTATGGATTAACTAACCTAAATCTTTCTGACATGAAAATCAAATCAGTAGTATTAATTGCGGTGCTTTTATTGAGTATTATAAATCTCAGTGCTCAGAAAAGTAAAAATTTCGAAATTAAATCTCCGGATGGTAGCATAACATTAATCGTTGAATCCGGAACCAAACTCCAATGGTCTGTTCAGCATAAAGGGCAGCAAATAATTTCTCCTTCAGCAATTTCCCTTCAATTAGAAGGAGGAATTATACTTGGTGATAATGCAGCAATAAGATCTTCCAAGACAGAAAAAATAGATTCTGAAATTACCGCAATTAATTATATTAAATCAATCATTCCCGATCAGTATAATCAGCTAACCTTAAATTGTAAAGATGATTTTGGTCTTGTATTCAGAGTTTATGACGAGGGTGTTGCTTATCAGTTTTTCACAACTAAAAAGGGTAATATAATTATTAGTAATGAAGAAGCCAATTTTAATTTCGTTGATGATTATGAGGCATTTATACCTTATTTGTGGGATTTTAGGGATGGAAAGAAATTTAACGCATCTTTTGAATCTTTATATGATGAAATTAAAATTTCAGAAATGGTTCAGGATTCTTTAGCTTTTTTGCCTTTGTTGGTTGATGTAGGTAATAGTAAAAAAGTTGCAATTTTAGAAGCGGACCTTGAAGCTTATCCGGGTATGTTTCTTACTCTTAATAAAACAGGCAAGGGTTTTCAGGGAGTATATGCACAATATCCTTTAGAAGCAGAAATAGGAGGTGGAGGTAGAAATTATATTCCTACCAAACGGGCTGATTATATTGCTAAAACAAATGGTACCCGGAATTTTCCATGGCGGGCAATTGTAATAAGTGAATCTGACAAAGAACTATTGGATATTGATATAGTGCAAAAATTGGCATCACCTTCAAGAATAGAGGATATATCATGGATTGAGCCCGGGCAGGTTGCATGGGATTGGTGGAATGCACGTAATATTTCACATGTCGATTTTAAATCAGGCATGAATACTGAAACCTATAAATATTTTATAGATTTTGCCTTTGCAAATAATATTAAATATATTTTGTTAGATGGAGGTTGGACCGAGGCAGCGGATCTTACTAAAATAAGGCCTTCACTTGATATTAATGAAATTGTTGAATATGGAAATCAAAAAGGAGTAGGCGTTATTGTATGGGCTTTGTGGCATACAGTAATGCAACAAATGGACGAAGTTTTTCCATGGTATGCTAAATTGGGAATTAAAGGATTGAAGATTGATTTTATCGACCGTGATGATCAGGTTGCTGTTGCCTCAACTTATGAAATAGCAAAAAAAGCTGCAGAGCATAAATTGCTTGTCGATTATCATGGTGTTTTCAAACCAACGGGTTTACAGAGGACATATCCTAATATAGTAGGTTATGAGGGAGTTAAAGGATTAGAAAATTTTAAATGGGCAACGGAAGATCAACCCCGGTACACTGTTACTATCCCTTTTATTCGAATGATGGCCGGACCAATGGATTATACACCCGGAGCAATGAGAAATTCAAACAGAAGAAACTATAGGCCCATTAATGATAATCCTATGAGTATGGGTACTCGTTGCCATCAATTGGCAATGTATGTTATTCATGAAGTGCCGCTTCAAATGCTATCCGATAATCCATCAGTATATATGAAAGAACAGGAGTGTACCGATTTTATCACAAGTGTTCCCACTGTTTTTGATGAAACGGTAGCACTGGATGGAAAAGTGGGAGAGTATGTAGCCCTTGCCCGTAAAAAAGGAGATATCTGGTTTGTAGGGGCAATGAGCAATTGGACTCCACGTGAATTAATCCTTGATTTTTCATTTCTTGATGAAGGTAAATATAAGGCAACAATTTTTAAAGATGGAATAAATGCAGACAGTGATGGTACCGATTATAAAAAAGAAATGCTAATTATTTCATCAGGAGATAAATTGAATATTCAACTTGCCCCAGGTGGGGGTTGGGCTGCCAGAGTAGTAAAATTATAGTAGTCTTTATAATAAGTTGTAATCAAAATTCTCTTATATTCGAATCAAGTTAATGATGATGTATCTTATTTATTTAAGGGAGTTTAAGAGAATTCATTTATATCTGATTTAAATATTTAATTTCTAATATAAAAGAACATATTAATTTAACCTAATCTAATTGACCGATGAAAAAAAACAAATTCTTTTTTTTTCTTGCCGTAATATACCTGATTCCAATATATACTTTCTCTTCTGAAAGTGATGTTCGTCAAAATATTCCTTTAAATAAAGATTGGAAGTTTATCCTGGCAGATATTGAAGATGCAAAGAATCCGGATTTTGATGATTCTAAATGGAGGACTATAACCCTTCCACACGATTGGAGTATTGAGAGTCCCATTAATCCGCCCCCGGATGGAGTAGGCAGTGGTGGTTTTTTTAAACATGGCATAGCCTGGTATCGAAAAGATTTTACTTTCTCTGATACCACAAAAAAGGTAGTTGTTGAGTTTGATGGCGTGTATATGAACAGCGATGTCTGGATTAATGGACAATTTCTTGGACGCAGGCCTTACGGTTTTATTGGCTTTCGTTATGATATTACCGAATATTTGAATAGGGATGGTTCTCCAAATGTATTGGCTGTTCGGGTTGATGATTCGGCCGAGCCTTCAGTCCGGTGGTATGCCGGTTCAGGTATATATCGGCATGTGCGATTGATAACTACCAGTTATACACATTTCCGGCTTGATGGAGGAGTTTACATAACTACACCTGAAGTTTCTCAGGACAAGGCAATAGTTAATGTTGATTACATTATTGATGCGCATTTTTTTACAGATAAGGAACAACAGGAATGGGCAAGAGATGTTTGGGGAGTAAAACCAATACATCGGGATGTTATTTTACGCAGCAGTGTTTTAACTCCTGATGGTTCTGTTATCGCAAGTACCGAATCGAAACTTACCCTTCAAAGTATGCTCCCCGGGCAAGTTGCTACTCAGCAAGTTCCTGTGATAAATCCTCTCCTTTGGTCCGATAAAACCCCAAGTTTGTACAAATTGCGTAGCTCCCTTGTTTTTGAAGGGCGCACGCTGGATGAAACTATTACAACATTTGGCATTCGCAGTCTTGAATTTAATCAGGATCATGGTTTGTTTGTAAACGGCAAGTCGACAAAACTTAAAGGAGTTTGTTTGCATCAGGATGCGGGTTCGTTTGGTAATGCTGTACTTGTAGCAACCTGGAAATATCGTCTTGGTTTATTGAAGGAAATGGGGTGTAATGCTATACGACCGAGCCATCACCCATTCGAACCTGAGTTTTATGATCTTTGTGATCAACTTGGATTTTACGTTTTTGACGAAGCTTTTGATGAATGGACAAGGGACTGGCCATACAATTATACTGAAAACACCCGTGGTAAAGCTAAATTTGGCTATCATCTTTATTTTAACCAGTGGGGTGAAACAGACCTTCGAGCAATGTTATTACGAGATAGGAACCATCCGAGTGTGATAATGTACAGTATTGGAAACGAGGTTCCTGATCAGTTTAATAATGATGGATGGAAAATCGCAAAACGATTAATGGATATTTGCCACGAAGTTGATCCTACACGTCCGGCAACTGCAGCATGCGATCAGTCGTATGTTTCATCGCGCAACGGATTTATGGATGTGCTGGATATTGCTGGTTATAACTACATAGACCGACTGTATGGCGATAGTACCTATGTGCCTGATCGCAGACGCTTTCCTCAACGAATTTTTTTAGGAACAGAAACAGGAAGTCAATTACATTACTGGCTTGGTGTTCGAGATAATGATTTTGTAATTGGTGATTTTATCTGGACTGGTATCGATTATTTGGGAGAAACAAGAAGATTCCCAAGCCGTGGTAGTGGTTCTGGTTTTATTGATATTGCCGGTGGGAAAAAGCCCGGATTCTTTCAAAGGGCAGCTTATTGGAGTGAAGATCCTGTATTACAAATATCTGTTCTTACCGAGCAAAATCCTGATAATCGGAGTCGACGATTACCATCTCAAATAAATTGGAATTGGCCCCAAAGCTCAAAACTCACAGTTCGCACAGCAACCAATTGCGATGAAGTAGAGCTGTTTCTTAATAATCGTTCTCTTGGTAAACAAAAAGTCTCACCTGATTTGTATTATTTGGATTGGAGTGTGTCTTATGCTCCTGGAGCAATTTCTGCTATCGGATATCAAAATGGTAAAAAGGTTACAGAGAACAAACTGGTAACAAGTGGTGAGCCTGTTCAACTTCAAATAAAACCGATATTTTCAGAAGAAAACAATGATATCAGTATCTATGAAATTCTCGTAAATGACGAATCCGGTATTTTGGTATTTGAAGCAGAACATCCGCTTACAGTGCAGGTTGAAGGCGCCGGTAAATTAATAGGACTCGATTCAGGAAACTTAGTTTATGAGGGAATATTTAAAACAGATACACGGAATGTTCATCAAGGGCGATTACTTGTTACTGTTCAGCGGACAGAAAAGGAAGGAGAGTTTAAAATTAAAGCAAGCACAATGGGTCTTCCGGCCGCCACATTAACCGTAAATTAGCAAAGACTTAGATATTAAATGAACTAATTACTATTATATTATGAAAAAATTAAAAATTTTTGGTCTTTTTCTTTTGGTAATATTATTTTGTTTACCTGAAATAAATGCCCAGGAAACCGGCCAATGGTTCCAGAATGGACCCAGGCGACGTAGGCAAGTTAATACAAAATTGAAAGTGCTTCCTCTGATTAAGGTTCAGGGAAACAAGTTTGTTGACCCCAATGGTGAGACTATGCTATTCCGTGGAATAGCCATTTCTGACCCGGATAAAGTTGAAGGCCAGGGGCACTGGAATAAAACGCATTTTGAAAAAGTTAAAGAAATGGGCGCAAACATTGTCCGTATTCCGGTACATCCCGTTTCATGGCGCGAACGAACTCCTGAAAAATATATCAAATTGCTCGATGAAGCTGTTGAATGGTGTACCGATTTAGGAATGTATGTAATGATCGACTGGCATACAATAGGAAATCTTGAAACCGAAGTTTTTCAGGATCCGATGTATGAAACATCACGGGCGGAAACTTTTCAGTTTTGGAGGACTATTTCCAAACATTTTTCAGGAAACAATACGGTTGTTTTTTATGAATTTTTTAATGAACCTACTACTTACCGTGGTCAGTTAGGCCCTGTATCATGGGCAGATTGGAAAAAAACAGTTGAGATAATGATTACCATTGTTCGTGCCCACGATATGGAAACTATTCCACTTGTTGCCGGTTTTGATTGGGCATATGACCTCACCCAACTTCGGGAAGAGCCTATCAATGCTCAGAACATTGGCTACGTAACACATCCATACCCAAATAAACGTTCAGAACCATGGCCTCCAAAATGGGAAGAAGATTTTGGTTTTGCTGCAAATCAATACCCGGTTTTTGCAACCGAATTTGGCAATGATGTCCGCGGCGAAGGTACAATGGACCCGAATGGAACCCATTACGGAACGCAAATATTAGAATATCTCGAAAGTAAAGGCATAAGCTGGACAATCTGGGTTTTTGACCCTCAATGGGGTGGAGCAAAAATAAAAAACTGGGATTATGAACTTACAACGGGTGGTGAATTTTATAAACTTGGTATGCAGGGTAAATTACCGTTTCAGCAAAAATAATAATAAAATGAAAAAAAATGACACATTAAAATTAGTACGATTTATTAGTGTATTTTGCTTCGGAGCTTTTATACTTGTTGGAACTGCCCGAAGTCAATCTGATAAATCACTTATTCCAACACTTGTTGAAAAAGATGGCCTTCATACCCTTTTGGTAGATGGGCAGCCTTTTTTTATGTTGGGAGGACAGGCTCATAATTCAAGTGCCTGGCCGGCAATGTTGCCACATGTTTGGTCGGCGATTGAGGCTATGCATGCCAACACCCTTGAAGTACCAATTTATTGGGAACAAATTGAACCTCAACCCGGGAAGTTTGATTTTTCGCTGATTGATACACTACTTCTTCAGGCAAGGGAGCGGAATAAATACCTGGTGCTTTTGTGGTTTGCTACCTGGAAAAACGGTAGTAACCACTATATGCCTGAATGGATGAAACATGATGCAGAAAAGTATCCCAACATAACAGGACGGAACGGGCAGCCTGTCGATTCACCATCGCCACACACAAAGGCAGCAATGGAGGCGGATGCCAAAGCTTTTAAAGCGGTAATGAAATATTTGAAAGAAGCCGACCCTCAGCATACGGTACTTATGGTTCAGGTGCAAAACGAACCCGGGGCATGGGGAAGTGTGCGGGATTATTCTCCCGTCGCCCAGAAGTTGTTTGAAGGACCGGTTCCTAAAAAACTCCTTAACCCAGAGGTTCTAAAGGCACTAAAGAAACCTGTTGTTTCGAAAGGAACCTGGCAAGAGGTATTTGGAGACGATGCTGATGAATATTTTCATGCATGGTCGGTTGCCAGTTATATTGAATATGTTGCAGCAGCAGGTAAGGCTGTAAATAAGTTGCCTTTATATGTTAATGCAGCCTTGCGCGACCCTCTAACCAATCCAAAAGCATCAAGCTATGAAAGTGGAGGCCCCACCGATAATGTAATCCCAATCTGGAAAGTTGCCGCACCTTCTATCGATTTGCTGGCTCCTGATATTTATTTGTCTGGCAGCGAGAAGGTACTTAAAGTGCTGGATTTATATGCCCGTCCTGACAATGTACTTATGGTTCCGGAGATCGGAGGTAATTCCGAAAACACAAAATATCTTTATAAAGTGCTCGAACATGGTGGAATCGGTTTTTCACCTTTTGGTATTGATAATAATGGTGTTGGTACAGATGAAGCCGCCGCTGAACGGCTGGCAACACTTGCAACGGAATATGCTATCATTGGACCAATGATGCGAGAAATGGCAAAATGGGCTTTTGAAGGAAAGATTAAGGCAGTTGTTGAACAAGAGGATCATGCCGAGCAGACGATTGACCTTGGTGAATGGAAAGCCGTTGTAACCTTTGGCGGAGGAAGGCGTGGAACTCAGGCAAATGAAAGGCCGATAGGCAAAGCGATGGTAGTAAAATTAAGTGAAGGCGAATTTATTTTGATTGGAACTAATTGCCGTTTTACTTTTATGCCCCAAGGTGCTAATGATGGAAAAGCCTGGCAATACCTGAAAGTTAAAGAAGGGAAGTATGAGGATGGGAAGTTCAAGCTTTTGCGTATTCGGAATGGCGATGAAACAGATTGGGGAGGGCCTCGTTTTGGAGCAGTACCGGCAGTATTGCGTACAACCCTGGTAGTGCGATAAACGAATTTATTTTTCGTAATTTTTATAATTTTTTTTAGAATAATATCAATTAGAAATCATATGAAAAACAATTTAAAAAAGGAAAATATAATCGGGAAATTGAACATATTAAAGCTAACTATTTTTCTTTTTACCACGTTATTTTGCTTTAGCCAGTCAATCGACCTGTTTGCCCAAACAACCTATCCATTTCAGAATCCTGATTTGTCGTTGGAAGAACGTGTTAATAATATTGTTTCTTTGATGACGCTTGATGAGAAAGTTGCATTTCTTGCCGAACGTCCGGGTTTAGAACGGTTGGGAATTCCAAACATGGGGCATTCAGAAGGGCTGCATGGTCTTGCGCTTGGGCGGCCCGGTAACTGGGGGCGCAGAAATCCTATCACAACTACGACATTTCCACAATCTATAGGAATGGGTGAGACCTGGGATCCTGAAATTATTAAACTTTCAGGCGAGGTTGAAGGATATGAAGCCCGTTATATTTTTCAAAGCCCCAAATTCCCAAATGAACGTGGATCATTTAGAAGCCTGATTATTAGGGCACCTAATTCGGACCTTGGCCGTGATCCCCGCTGGGGACGAAATGAAGAATGTTTTGGTGAAGATCCTTTTTTTAATGGTATAATGTCTGTAGCTATGATTAAAGGGCTTCAAGGCGATGACCCAACTTACTGGCAGAGTGCGGCACTTTTAAAACATTTTCTGGCAAACAGCAACGAGGAAAACCGCACCAGCACTTCCTCTGATTTTGACGAACGCCTTTTTTATGAATACTATTCCATGCCTTTTCAAATGGGTTTTGTCGAAGGGGGTGCAAAATGTTTTATGACATCGTATAATCTTGTTAATGGAATACCTGCAACAGTACATCCGATGATTGAAGAAGCAGCAGTAAAACAATGGGGAGTTGATGGTGTAATTTGTACCGATGCCGGGGGCTTTCGTAATCTTACACGTTCGCAGCGATATTATGATAACACTACACAGTCTGCCGCAGGGACTGTCAATGCCGGGATAAACCAATACCTGGACAGGAATTTTGAAGAGCCTGTAAAAACTGCTATTGAAGAAGGCCTGCTTACCGAAAAAAGGCTTGATGAGGTAATTAAAGGTACAATGCGCGTATTTATCCGACTGGGATTACTCGATCCCCCGGATAAGGATCCATATTCACAAATCGGGAAAGATACAACGCAGGCAGAACCCTGGAATACACAAAAGAATATGGATGTGGTTCGCCTGGCTACGCAAAAGTCAATTGTACTTCTTAAAAATTCCGAAAACTTTCTGCCTCTTGATAAATCGAAAATTAAATCGATAGCCATGATCGGGCCACGGACCGATGAAGTAGTATTTGATTGGTATAGTTCAGAACCTCCCTATGCAGTTACTCCTTTGGCTGGAGTGAAAAATAAGGTTGGAAAAAGGGTAAAAGTGCAATATGCTTTAGGCGACAGTATTGCAGCTGCTGTAAATCTGGCTAAGTCATCCGACGTTGTAATTATTTGTGTAGGTAACAGCCCTAATCAGGACAATGCCTGGAAAAAAGTAAACGATGATGGTGAGGGGCGAGAGGACCTGGATCGGAAAATTATTACTCTGGGTATTCAAGAAGAACTTGTAAAACAGGTAATGGTTGCCAACCCAAGGACAGTAGTTGTATTAAAAAGCAGCTTCCCCTATGCTATTAACTGGACTCAGGAGAATGTACCGGCAATAATTCATATGGCTCACAGTAGCCAGGAGGAAGGGAATGCACTCGCCGATGTTTTATTCGGCGATTACAATCCCGGAGGACGATTGGTTCAAACATCGCCTATGTCACTCGATCAATTACCTGAAATGATGGATTACAACATTCGAAATGGGAGTACCTATATGTATTTTAAGGAGGATCCTCTTTATTCGTTTGGATTTGGTCTTAGTTATTCTTCATTTGACTATTCAAACCTAAAAACCAGTACTCCTAATTTGTCAAAGGACGGATCTGTTACCATAAGCCTGGATATTGAAAATACAGGAAAACGTGATGGTGACGAAGTCGTTCAGCTTTATGTAAAACATCTGAACTCCGAAGTTGGGCGACCTCTTCAGGAACTTAAAGGATTTGAGAGGGTAAATATAAAAGCAGGTGAGCGTAAAACTGTGGAAATTCCACTGGCTGCCCAAAGGCTCGCATATTGGGATATAAGTAAAAACGACTGGCACGTTGAGCGCGACAGTATTGAAATCCGAATAGGATCTTCCTCTGCTGATATCCGTTTGCAACAAGTTATCAGTGTGGAATAGAAAATCAAAAAGATCTTATCCAAATAATAAATTATTCAAAATATTAATAAAGAAAATCTTATGAAGAATCTTATAAATAAAAACCATCGAATTACAATAATGAAGGGATTTATTTTATTCATTTTTTTCTTTTCATCATTATACGGTCATTGCCAGTCTGCAATTCAGATTACTCAAAAGCCCATTAAGATTGACACAAAGAATATTCTCGTTTCAGTTGATGTTAATACTTGCCGTTGGTCAGCTGAAATCAAGGGAACTGAAATGCAAATGAATGATATTTATTTTCTTCCCGGAGATGATCCATCCGGTTGGACCGTAACCAGTGAGGTTAACAACAATGATTCTGATATGCTTGGATCGTTTAAATCAGTAACTCTTCATGGGTCAAAACCCAATCAACTTGATTTTGATTATAAAATATCGGTTAGTAAGAATACAAATGATATACTAGTCTGTCTTAACCGAACTAATAATACCGTTAAGGATTTTGACCTCCAGAATATGGATTATTTTGTATCGTCAGATACGAGGTTAGGAAGTACAAGTGATAGATGGATCAGCCTGGGGACTCAATCTCAAAACCGCGAACTGTATAAAATTTTACCTGTGATTAATTTAATCACACCCACAATGTATATCGTGAATCATGTGATTGAGGATAGTGACTCGGGCAATGGTTTATTGATGGGGCATGTAACAAGTTTGAAGGGTGCATCCAGATTTGAGTTGGCATCTGGTTGGCAAGGTAAAACTCCTGACCGGATGCGGGTTAGGGCATATTGCAGTTATAAAATTACTATTCCTCCCGGAAAGGGTTTTGAAGGAGAAAAACTTCTCATTTGTTTTAATACCGATGCACTTAAGGCTATGGAGCATCAGGGTGATTTGATTGCAATTGCTCATGATGTGCGCCTCAAAGAACGACGTCCCATAGATCCCGATGATAGGGTATTAGTTTCAAATAATTATAGCCGTTTCCATGGTTGGATGTCGGGAGCACCGAACAGAGGAACTACTGCAGAGGAATTTTTTACAGAAAATGGCTTGTTCGATTTTTATTGGGGACTTGGAGGTCCTGCCAGAGGTGGCAGCTGGGGAATATATGGATCCGGTGGAAGGACAGATGGCAGATATCCTACCTTTGATATAAATGGTAATTGGGGGAAATATGGCAAAGGTGATATTCCTCCACCACAAAGGAATAGAACAAGTTACCCGGATGAATGTTACCTCCCGATTCGTACCGTAAAATTTGGAGGAGAAAAGGTTATCGATTTTTCCAATCCTTTAACAGTAAAACTTGAACGTGAGCGTGCATTTGAAACATTAGCCGGTAAAAAAGAATTAACAGGCCGGGCAGAGATGGACTTTTCGGATTGGTGGGACAAATGGCCCGGGCAATACGATCCATTTATAAGTGCATTGGAAGCATATCGATTAGGCGGCGAACCATGGCGTGAAGCTATGGACTCACTTGCGCCACGAATGGTAATTAGGTCAAATATGGCACCTGTTGATCATTTCTATGGGCTTGTTGATATTATGCGTGCATCGGAGGATGCCGATCAGGGTTATGAGGATAAAGAGTCAGCAATGTCGGAAACTCCATTTACTGGATTATTTGGCGAAACAGTGCGTGGTTCAGCCATCAGGTTTTTTTATAATACCAGGGTATTTTGGAACGATGGAGACGGTTTCCATATCTATAAATTTGATACACCACATGCTAAGGTAGGGAGCTACGATTATGGACAGGCAAAAGTTGTGGCTAACTTTCGTTCTATGGTTTCAAGTACTCTCCTTATTTCAGAATCATTTGATGAAACATATCCTGAAAACAGGATTGAATTATTAAAACGGATCAGCCCTCCAACAATGGATGCGGGTTATCCGGTTGATTTATTTATCCGCGAACCAGCACGAATCTGGAACATGCCTGTCGAGCGGCCTTTTGGTAGCTGGTGTATTCTGGGTGTTTTTAATTATACCAATAAAACAAGTCAGGAAGCATATAACTTCACTACCAAGCTAAGTGCACAAAGAAATCTTCGCCTCGATCAGGACAAAGAGTACATAGTATACGAATTTTGGAGTAAACAACTGATTGGGACTTTTAAAGGAACTTTTGAAACCCGACCACTAAATCCATACGATTGTGATATTTACAGTATAGTTGAAATGAAAGATCATCCGGTTCTTATTTCAACAAGCAGGCATATCCGCCAAATGGCATTCGACATAAAAGACCTTGCGTATGACAAAAATCAACAAGTTTTAAACGGTGTTTCCAGAGCAGTTGCCGGAGATCCTTATCAGTTGAGGATTTATGTTCCTGAAGGATTCAGTGTGAAAAAAATTGAATTAAACGATGGCCTCACGGGAACATTTAATACCGAAGGAAATTTGCTTACAGTTGATTTTAATTCGACTACGGGTTCAGATGTGGAATGGAAAATCTACTTCTGACAATCAATAAAGTTATTTAGGCTGACAACGATTATTATATACTTAAAAACATCAAAAAAATCTGATATATGAAACGAGCTTTTCTTTTTACCATTATCGTCTTTGGTTTTATTTCCGTAAATGGCCAAGAAACTGAAGTACAATATTTGTCAGGACTTGACAAGGACCATACTGTTCAATGGGATTTCTTTTGTACACATGGTATGAATAGCGGCAAATGGAGCAAGATAGCTGTTCCTTCAAACTGGGAGTTGCAGGGATTCGGCACCTATATTTATGGAAACACGGATATGGATGCCAACGAAAAGGGGCAGTATAAATATGAGTTTACAGTTTCCAAAAACTGGAATAAGAAAAGGGTTTACATTGTATTCGAGGGTTCAATGACGGATACCGATGTAAAAATCAATGGAAAATCAGCAGGGTCAATCCATCAGGGAGCATTTTACCGCTTCAAATACGATATAACTGACCTTCTTAATTTTGGTGCATCAAATCTTTTGGAGGTAACCGTAAGCAAAGAATCATCGAACGAAAGTATTAACAGGGCAGAACGGAAATCTGATTACTGGGTATTCGGAGGTATATTTCGCCCAGTTTACCTTGAAGCAGTGCCGTTGCAATTTATTGATCGCATTGCCATAGATGCTAAAGCAAATGGTTCATTCTATGTGGACGTTTATACTGAAGGTTCTGGTAAAGCCAAAACGCTAAAAGCTCAGTTGCAAACATTGGATGGGAAACCTTATGGTTCGGTAATTGAAGCAAATATTGACGACACTCTGAATAAAACAATCCTAAAAGGATCGTTCAAAAACCCTGCTTTGTGGAACCCCGAATTTCCTAACCTGTATCAGGTTGTTGTAACTCTTAATGATGGGAAAAAGATAATTCATGAGACTACCCAAAAGTTTGGATTCCGCACTGTCGAACTAAAAGAAGGTGATGGAATTTATGTGAATGGTCAGAAAATAATTTTCAGGGGAGTTTGCCGCCACACTTTCTGTCCTTCATCAGGCCGTACAAGTAGCAAGCAATTGGCCATTGACGATGTTAACCTAATGAAGGACATGAATATGAATGCTGTCAGGATGAGCCATTATCCGCCTGATCAGTTTTTTCTTGATGTTTGCGACTCTCTTGGTTTGTTTGTGCTCGATGAGTTGGCAGGATGGCAGGCTTTTTATGATACACCAACTGCTCAACGGTTGGTAAAAGAGATGGTTGAACGCGATGTAAATCACCCTTCCATTGTTTTATGGGCAAACGGTAACGAGGGTGGATTCAATAAAGATGCCCGGGAAGATTATGCCCTTTACGACCCGCAGAAAAGAACTGTTGTTGAGCCCTGGTCAATCATAAACGGAACAAATACAAAACACTATCCCAAATATAATTATGTGGAAAATGCCCTGAACAATGGTAAGGAGATTTTTTTCCCGACCGAATTTTTACATGGTTTATTTGATGGTGGACATGGTGCGGGACTTGATGACCAATGGAATCTAATGGTGTCATCTCCACTTTCTGCCGGTGCATTCCTATGGGTATTTGCTGATGAAGGTGTTGAACGCAGAGATTTAAAGGACTCTATTGACAACAAAGGCAATGCAGCTCCCGATGGAATTCTTGGCCCTTATCATGAGAAAGAAGGTAGTTTTTACACTATTAAAGAAATATGGTCACCGGTCCATTTCAAAGAAGCAACCATTACTTCTGAGTTTGATGGTAAGTTTAAGGTTGAAAACAGATTTTTATACACCAATTTAAAACTAAACAAATATTTGTTTGAATTGGTAAAGTATGTAAAAACCTTCCCAGAATTTGAGGCAGTAAAAAAATCCGGTAATATCCAACCACCCGATATTGCTGTAGGTGAAAGTGGCTACCTTAATCTGAATCTGCCTTCTGACTGGAAAAATTATGATGTGCTGTATATTACTGCAACCGACCAATATGACCGTAGCATAAATACGTGGTCGTGGAATATTACAAAACCTAAAGATTTTGTTCCAAGACTGGTAGTAACAAATCAGGAAAAAGTCACGGCAGCAGAAAAGGACAGCCTTTTGATTCTTACCTCAGGAAAAACGGTAGTTACTTTCAATAAAAAATCCGGACAAATTGAAGGAGTAATGAGTAATAATAAGGCTATTTCTTTTAGCAATGGAATTCAATTCGCAGGTTTTACCTCTGCTTTTAAGGAAATGAAGCATTACCCTCTGGAAAATAAATATGTAGTTGAGCTTTCATACGATAGTATTTGTCATGCCAAATGGACAATGTTACCTGGAGGATGGCTGCAACTCGATTATGATTATCAGCCAAATGGTTCAATGAATTTTGCAGGAATAACTTTTTCTTATCCCGAAAATCTGGTAACAGGGGCAACTCTGCTGGCGAATGGGCCATATCATGTGTGGAAAAACCGGTTAAAAGGTACGCAATTCGGTCTTTTCGATAAGCCGTATAATAATACCATTACCGGACAAACCTGGGATTACCCCGAATTTAAAGGATACTATTCCAATTTTTATGCAGTTGAGGTGCAAACCAAAGAGTTGCCAATAACTGTTGTCTCGGCAACAAGCGATTTGTTCCTTCATCTGTTTACTCCTGAACCGGCTAAATATTCGAGGGGAGTGCGAGGAACAATGAATCCACCATTCCCTTCCGGAAATATTTCTTTCCTGCATGGGATAAGTGGCATTGGCACAAAATTCTCAACGGCTGAAGCCGAAGGTCCACAAGGACAAAAAAACATGTATAATGGTGAGAATTTGAGCGGAACGCTTTATTTCAGATTTGGAGAGTAGATATTTTGATAAGGATAAACTAATCATTTCAATTTTAAAATAAGTCAGTTATGAAAAACAAAATTAAATCTTTTCATTTACTTCTGTTAATTGTATTAATGCTGCCACTATTCTGTACTAATTGTTCAAAGCAAAAGTCTGTCCCTATTCCTTCTCTGAAAGAACAAGGCGCAGCCAAACAACTCATTGTCGATGGAAAACCTTTTGTTGCACTGAGTGGCGAACTGGGGAATAACAGCGCCACAAACATTGATTATATGAAACCAATCTGGCCTATACTGGCTGAGGGTAATCTTAACTCGGTTATAGCCGGTATCTCCTGGGCACAGGTCGAACCGGAAGAAGGTACATACAATTTTGAAATTGTTGGTTCCATTATAAATGATGCCAGAAAAAATAACCTAAAACTGATTTTTATATGGTTTGCAAGTTGGAAAAATGGCACCTCAAGTTATATCCCTGATTGGATTAAAAGAGATTATAACCGATTTCCACGCATTAAAATAAACGATGGAGAAACCATCGAATTGTTATCACCTTTAAGTGAAGAAAACCGGAATGCCGATGCCCGTGCTTTTGCCGCTCTGATGAAATATATCAAAGAAGTTGACAGCGCCAATCGAACAGTCATTATGATGCAGGTTGAAAATGAGGTAGGTGTATTATTGGACTCCCGCGATCGTTCGGATATTGCCAATGAAGCTTATAATGGATTGGTTCCCGAGGAATTAATGAGTTATATAATAAAAAATATGGATAACCTGGTTCCTGAACTGATTGAAGCATTAAAAGAAAATGGAAATAAAACATCGGGCACATGGAAAGAAGTATTTGGACCGGGAAAACCTGAGGGGCTTATAATGCCGGTTCGGAATCTTGTTCCTCCAATGACCCAGGAAGAACAGGACAAAGCATTGGTAACTTTCCCTTTTTATTCCGATGAAGTTTTTATGGCGTGGTATTACGCAACGTATATTAATTATGTTGTTGAAGCCGGAAAGGCGGAATACCCTCTTCCAATGTTTGTCAATGCATGGCTAAAACAACGCCAGCACTCCTGGCCAGGTACTTATC
>JABMQB010000790.1 GCA_013203525.1 Mariniphaga sp. | reverse complement strand
CATCGTATTGTAAATAATCTATAAACTTACACGTATTGTCAGAGACAGAAAAGATATTTTTCACGCAAAGTGCGCAATGGGAAACTCAAATTTGCAAAGAAGAAAATTACTAAATTCTGTACAAAAAAAATTATTTACTCAAACTTTGCGCTTTCTTAGCGATAAATACTTTGTACCCTTTGCGTGAACTTTTAATTATGGAACAACTTAAGAAATATTTTAATAAAAAATCAGTCTATCAAATACTTGATATTGCTACAGGGGAAGGGCAGTTTATAAAAATCCTAATGGATATTTTCCCCGATGCTTCATACACCGGGATCGATCCAAATGAAGAATCATTGCAAATTGCAAAGGAAACGTTTCAGGATAAAAACATTCAATTCTTCAAAATGCGTGCTGAAAAACTTGATTTTGAAAATGAAAAATTTGATTTAGTATCCATCTCAAACGGGCTTCACCACTTACCACATCTGGAAACTTCATTATCTGAAATGAAACGGGTTTTGAAACCTGATGATTTGATTATTATAAACGAATTAGTAAGCAATAACCTCACTCCGGCACAGGAAAACCAAAAATTTTACCACCACCTGAAAAGTTATACTGACAGGCTGTCCGGGCATTTCCACCACGAAACCTGGGCAAAACAAAAAATTCTGGACATCATCCAACAAAACGGGATTCAGATTGAAATTTCATTTGATTACTTTGATGGTAAAAACTTCATTACCGAAACTGAAAATATTGATTTCTGGGTAATCCGATTGAAAGAACATTTGGAGGTTTTGAAAGACAGATCGGTTTATCAGGAACTTTTACCCAAAGTTAAAGAATTCCGAAGGAGAATAGAAAAGGACGGAATGGAGCATGCAACTAATGTAGTGGTAGTTGGGAAGATATAATCCAAAAACCGTTCTTTCAAAAAATATCGATTCCTTATGTAAACACCTTAAAATTGAACCAATAAGTGCGTTTTACTTTGAGACAGAAAATAACAGGTGTTGAAAAATTTAACAGGTGTTGAAAAATATTACACCTTGTCAAATGACCTGAAAATCAATGTTTCGCAATTGTTTTTTGAAATACTGCTTAAATCTTCAACACTACAAAGTGATTAACACCTCAACAACTTTTAACTCAATTTCTTGATTAATTGGAACTTACAGTGATTGGCATTATAATTGGAAATCCATTATCCTGTATTTAATGCTAAAACCGATTCTTATGTACTATCTGAAATTTTTGAATTTAAAAACCGGGCTATGAAAACAAAAATTGTATTAACCACGTGTTTGCTAATCCTTTCTGCTTGTTTTGTAAACAACATTATATTAGCAAACAAAACTCAAAACAAGGACATTACCATTTTGAGTACACCTCGACTGAACCAACTTTCAAACAAGCTGATTAATGAATACAAAAAAACGTATCCGGAACAAAATATTCAAGGTGTTGATTTCGAAGAGATTAATTTAAGCGAAAGCCTCACAAATACCATGAGCCTGGCTTTGGTTTCCCAGGAAGACATTAGCTCACTTATCGATCAATCGTTATGGAAAATGTTGATTGGCCGTGATGTTATTGTTCCAGTCATAAACGCTGGAAACCCATTTCTTGACACCCTCGAAAAACAGGGAATTACGCCGACCGGGCTGGCTGAAATAATCAGAATGGGAAAAGGAACCTGGGGGAAACTCCTTGGCTCGGGAAACGATAGACAAGTCAATATTTATACTATGTCAGATAAATCTATCCGTCCAGCTCTTTCTGCTTTCCTGAAAATTAATCCTTCCGAGTTTCAGGTTGTAGAGATGAATTCATTAAATGATTTTAAAAAGGTCATCCTGAATGATCCATTTTCCATTGGTTTCTGCCGAATAATAGACGTACTGGTTTCTGAAAATCAAGGTATAGCTGAAAATATCAGGTTGCTTCCCATTGATAAAAATGAAAACGGGCGAATAGATTACCATGAAAAAATTTACGACAATCCTGAAAATTTTATGCGTGGAGTATGGATTGGCAAATATCCAAAATTGTTAGTTCAAAATATTTACCTGGTTGCCGGTAATTTCCCCAAAAATAAAGAAGTATCGGACTTTGCTGGCTGGATACTCACAGAAGGGCAGCAATTTCTTGAACCCGAAAGTTTCAGCGAACT
>JABMQB010000789.1 GCA_013203525.1 Mariniphaga sp. | reverse complement strand
TCTTCAGGCCGTACTGTAAAGTCAATATCATCGACATTAATTATAAGTAGCTTTCCCATTGTATAACCTGAAATCCATTTCTCATATCGGTTATTTAGTTCATTCAGGTAATCAAGCCTGATTGAATTTTCATATTCCCTGCCTCGTTTCTGAATCTGATTTACCAAAGTTGGTATTGTTCCACGGAGGTAAATTAACAAATCGGGTGGTTTGACAAGGCTAATCATCAAATCAAAAAGGGTTTTGTAATTCTCATAGTCGCGGGTGCTGAGTAGCCCCATGGCATGAAGGTTCGGAGCAAAAATTTCCGCATCTTCATAAATAGTCCTATCCTGGATAATTGTTTTTTCCGAATCTCTGATTTTTAAAATCTGTTTAAATCTTGAATTCAGAAAAAATACCTGAAGATTAAACGACCAACGTTGCATATCGTTGTAAAAGTCGTTCAAATAAGGATTTTCATCCACATCTTCATAGTATGGTATCCATCCAAAATGTTTAGCTAAAAGTTCGGCCAATGTGGTTTTACCGGCTCCAATATTTCCTGCAACTGCAATATGCATATCGTATTTTTTTATTTTCTAAAGTACAAAAATATTTCTTTTCATGAAAGAAGAATTAATCTGTTAGATAAGTTTTAACAATTCATCAAGATACTTCCTGTCGTTTGCCAGACGTGGAATTTTATTTTGCCCGCCTATTTTGCCACGCTGTTTCATCCAATTGTAAAAAGTTCCCTTTTTAGCATTCAAAACATGCGGTTTTTCAAGTGCCATATTCTTATGTCGTTTAGCTTCATAATCTGAATTTAATGATTTAAGAGCATTGTCAAGAGCCATGGTAAAATGATCCAATTCACTGGGTTCTTTTTCAAATTCAATAATCCATTGATGTGCTCCTTTTTGATTATCACCCATAAAAACAGGTCCGGCCGTATATTCATGAACAATTGCTCCTGTACGGTCACAAGCAATTTTTATAGCCTTTTCGGCATTATCAATAATCACTTCTTCGCCAAATGCATTAATAAAATGTTTGGTTCGCCCTGTAATTTTAATTTTATACGGAAACTTACAGGTCACTTTTACTGTATCCCCAATAACATATCGCCACAGCCCGGCATTGGTTGATATTACCAGGGCATAATTTTTATTAATTTCAACTTCACTAATCGATAATAGTCTTGGATTTTCCTGGCCCCATTCATCCATGGGTATAAATTCGTAGTAAATACCGTAGTCTAACATTAACAACATATCATCGCGATGAGGGTTGTCCTGAATTCCAAAAAATCCTTCTGAGGCATTATACGTTTCCATATAATGCATCTGGTCTGATGGAATTAATTTTCGATATTGATCGCGGTATGGATTAAAATTTACACCCCCGTGGATAAATACTTCAATGTTTGGCCACACTTCCAAAATATTGTTTTTCCCGGTTACTTCAAGCACTTTTTTAAATAAAACAAGATACCATGATGGTACTCCTGCAAATGATATAACATTTAAATCAAGCGACGATTCGATTATTTTATCAATCTTTTCCTCAAACTCCTCAATCAGGGCAATTTCTATTGACGGTGTTCTAATAAAGTCAGTCCACAAAGGAACATTTTCAATTAGGATAGCAGAAAGGTCACCATAAATTGAATTGTTATTAAAATTATTTACCCTATGGCTTCCTCCCAAAGTTAGTGATTTACCTTTCATCACTTTTGTACTTGGATTATTTCTGATATAAAGGGCAAAAACATCTTTAGGTCCCCGAAGGTGGCAATCTTCAAGAGAATTCTTTGTAATAGGTATGTATTTACTTTTATCGCTTGTGGTCCCCGATGATTTTGCAAACCATTTTACTTCGCCTGGCCATAGCAAATCTTTTTCCCCTTTCCGCAATCTTTCAATATATGGTTTTATATCATTGTAATTTTGAACAGGTACCCTTTCCTTAAACTGTTCTTCCGAAGAAATTTCTTTGTAATCGTACTTTTTCCCCCATTCGGTATTGGCTGATTTATTTAATAATTCAAAAAAGACTTCACGCTGAATTTCATGTGGATGTTCCCGATACAACTCCATCTGATAAATCCTTTTCAAATTAAACCAGTTAATAAGCGAATTTATTAATGACATAAATATAGATTCAGTTAACTAATAACCTCAAATTTATGAATAATTTATCTCCATAATAGCATAATAAAATATTTTCCTATTTTTAAAGTCATAAATGAAACTATTTAAACCTTTATGAATTATATTGATATTGTCCTGGTTATCCTTTTATTATTAGCTGCTATAAGCGGATTCAAAAAAGGATTAATTGTTGAATTAGCTTCTTTAGCTGCGCTTATTTTAGGGATATGGGGAGCTTTTGAATTTTCCGATATTACTGCTGAATTCCTGGTTGAAAATTTTAATTGGAACTGGGATCATTTAAATGTGGTTTCATTTGTAATTACCTTTGTGGTTATTGTTATTTTGGTACATATAATTGGAAGTGTTATAAATAAAATGATTGAAGTGGCTATGCTGGGTTTTCTAAACCGCTTGGCCGGAATTGTATTTGGAGTTGTAAAATCAGCGCTGATTTTAAGTGTTATTCTGGTAGTTTTCGATAGGATCGACCGGGATGTAAATATACTATCAAAAGAAAAAAAGGCCGATTCCAGATTATACCAACCTATCAGGGATTTTGCACCCACAATTTTCCCTTTTATTGAAGATTGGGTTAAGGACATAAAATACGATAATGACCAAAATAACTCAGTGGTTTAAAACAAAAAAGGAAGAACCAGAGGCTTTAGAGATAAAATGCGGCAATTGCCAAACGGATTACAAAGGGCACTATTGTCCCGAATGTGGGCAGCCTGCTAAAGAATTCGACCGCCCTTTCTCATTTGTTTTTTATGATTTTCTTGGGAACATTACTGCATTTGATTCGCGCTTCTATAAAACTTTTCTATTCCTGATTATAAAACCCGGATTTTTAACTAAAGAATTTTTTGATGGAAAACTAAAACTTGAGCTTGGAGTTGAAACAACTATTAATTTATCTGAGGCAAAAATTTTGATGAACCAGATAACGCAAGGATATAAAGAATTATTTAGCAGTGCTTATGAGGAAGCAACCGATTTTGTGCTAGAT
>JABMQB010000788.1 GCA_013203525.1 Mariniphaga sp. | reverse complement strand
ATCTTTAATAACAACTTTTTCTGTTTGCAAATTTTGTGGATTTCGTGATGTCCTGAATTTTAAGTAACCGTCAATTGAATAATCAATTATAAATAGGGTATTATCTGGTGATGTTTTAATCATAAGGATTGATTTAATATTATTCTAAATGTTTTTTATCGCCAAAATTTGTTGACATTCTGAGAAAGTGGAATATGTATATACCACGCATCAGCCGGATTTTAAGTCCAGCTGTAAGGATGGCATTGCTTATTTTTGAATCGACACCAAGTATTTTATTATGGGTAGAAGACTTTTTAACCTGATCCCTGATTTGAATCCATGTTTTCTTTTGGATCACCAAAAGATGCCCGGCAACTTTTCGGTCAATTTCCTTTACTTTCCCATGAAAGGAATTAAATGTTGTTAATGCCTGCATGTAATGATACAGGATATCAGGGTTAGCCATATCAGTACCTTTTCGTACCTGAACTGAATAATGGCACCTGCTTGCATAGCAGGTAAACATTCCGGTGCCGGGGTATTTATCAATGTACTGTTGTATTTGATGCCCAAAATCGGGAAGTAAAAACGATGTATCACCATCTAAGAAGCATACCCAATCATTTGGATTGGCAATCAGGTTCATGTAATTGTCATATGCTGTGAATAGCTTCTTTTGAAATGAATAAGGAGTAAAAAACCAGACCATAAGTTAATTTTTTTCGAAAATACAGGGAAGAAAAAAAAGAGGAAAGGACAAAAAAAGCCGGTAGATACCGGCTCTTCCAGATAATGAAATAAAAAAAATTTATAAAGCAAGAGTCCTATTGGTTGATACAATAAAAGTTCAATTATTTATTATCCTGTTTTTGTTTCTTTTTACCTGCCTTTTCAGGTTTAGGACCAGGTTCGGAATCATTTACAGAAATTTTGCTGTCTTGTATAGATTCAGGTTTATCTTTAATTTCTTTGGATGCTTCTACAGTATTATCAGGTTTTACTCCGTAAAACTTTTCTTTACCTGCAGGAGTTATACCGATGTAAATACAATCTGCTTCATAGATTGCTTTTACAGTTTCAACGGGAATGTTAGGATTACGAAAATCGATTTTCCCGAATTTCGGTATAATCAAAACACCAGGTATAACACCAATGAGTTTAAAATATTCTGCCCACATACTAAACACTTGCAGCGGTTAATGGTATGGTACCGGTGTACTGATAAATACCATTTGTTTTGTGTGTAAATTCCATAGAAACACCGCGCCTTCCAGCAGTTTCTTTGGAGGTTCCGTTACCATCAGGTGAACCAACATAAACTGCAGGGCGGTTTTCATCACCAAGGATAAATACTTTATCGTTATTATCTTTTACACCAATTACAAGGTTTTTATTTTTAGCAACATTTAGAAATCCAAGGATACTTGCCTGTAAGCCCGGATGGAAAACTGAAACATGCTGGACAAATGATTTTCCATCTGTTTCACCTACACTTTCAAATGATAATTCACCGGTATCATCGGTAACATATATCTGGAATAGGTTTTTCCCGGGTTTCATAATAAGGTCACCGGTTAATACACCATTGGCAGCAATATCGGCAGGAGTTGCAGGTTTAGTGGGCCACGTTTCAACATCATCGTGAAAACCAACATAAATTTCCTGGATAGTGCCACCCATATTAGAACCATCCTCTAAATTCTTATCAATATTTGTTAAATCCATTTTACTTGAATTTTTTAAAAGGTTTGAAATAAAAGAAACCACCCAGGGCAGGAAGCCCTGAATGAGATCCAAAAAAATATCCTATACAGACCCGGATGCCGTTGGCTGGATGTTAGTCCAGACTACAGGATTGGTTGCAATACCAATTGCTTCCCACCAATCAGCCATTACGGCTACAGCACGTTTAGAAGTTTCAACCTTATATTTGCGTTTTTTAGCTGATAATGAGTACAGGTGTAACAGGTTTTGTTTTGGTGTACAAAAAATATCATCAGTCCCAACCATACAAGCCAAAGGTTTTACACTCTGCGGTGTAAAATCAATACTCCCGTCAATGTCTTTATCGGAAGTCCTTTGGTAGAATCCCTGGGCACGTTTGTCCTGCATGTACTTTTTGAACCATTTACGGCACATAAACACATTCATTTCAATACCCTGGTAAAGTTCACTTATTTCATCGGTGAATGCTTCCACCTGGTCAAAAATTGTGGCTGCTTCAAGGTTTCCTGTATCAATAGAATTGATTGTACCGGCATCAACACCGGCTTTAAGTTGCATTTGTAAGCCATTCATACTTTTCCCATCATCACCGGCAACATTTGCAGTAGGAGGTATATAAACACCTTTATAGTATTCTTTCAGCTCCATGTCCTGGTCTGCCTGTTGGTTGTAATAAACTTCCCTAACCAACGGACAAACGGCCATTTACTACGGTCAGCTTCTTCCATCGATGCTAAAAATCCAAGCCAGGTAGAAGTTAACTCATCAGGGTAGAATTCATCATCAATTTTCATATGGAAAACCCTGATCTCATTGGGGATAAATTCAACTCCCCCTTTTTGGGTGAATCCTTTCTGGAATGATTGGACCAGGGACTTAAACATGGGGTTGCTCAACTGGAATATTGTTTCATCAGTTGGCATAGGTGTACAATAAGTCGGAAACTCCCTACCCTGGGTAAGTGTCCTTAAAAGGCGTTTTTCATTTTGCCCGCCTTTCAGGTAATAATTACCAAACTGTTTGATAATAT
>JABMQB010000007.1 GCA_013203525.1 Mariniphaga sp. | reverse complement strand
GATCTGAATAAAAATCTTGTTTTTTATTAAAAAGAAGAAATGTAAAAAACAAAGAATTGAGAGCACTAAGAAAAAGATAAACAAAACCGTACCTGTTGAATCACCTTTCAAGCTAGATGTAAATGCTAACAGTAGACCTATAAAACCTCCTGCCAGTTCTGTGTTTACATAGAATTTACTCCATTGATACTCTTTTTTTTCAATTGCAGTCATAGTTAGTTCCTCCCTGGTTTAAATAATTTAGTTTTGGTTTTTGTAATTAACAGCTTTATAAGCTTTATGTATTTTTTACTGAAAGAATTATTAATGTTATAATTTACAACATTTTATGCAGAATAGAAAGAATAATTTCAACCTCTCTGCTTTTTACTTATAACAAACTACTCATTAACTATTTTCACTAACTTTAAACTTAAACATTAAACATAGACTCTCTTGGCAGAAAAACACGACAAAGTAATCCGAAGCTTTATAATTCCTGAAAAATTAATCAATCCCCTCACAACCTCAAAAATAAAAAATTAAATAATCACTTTCTTAACCCGATAAGTATTTTCAGTTTTAAGAACCACAAAGTAGATAGATTTACTTCGCTTGACAGGGCGCCATTTAATGGTGTTTGTACCAGGGTTGTTGGCTGAATTAATAAGCGTCTCAATATGAATTCCTGATACATCGTAAACAGAAATATTTACAGTAGTATCATCAGGCACTGTGTAGTTAATTTTTATGAAGCGGTTAAGGAATCCACTATAAAACACTTGTAATAAATCATCAGTTTTTTGATTTGTTAATGCTAATTGTGTTTTATTCATTTGCAGACTGCCGGCATTTACCCATGCTGTGTACAACAATGAGGCAAATGCAAAGGAAGCATCTGAAAATAGTTGGGTTGTAAAACCGGATGTCTTTCCCCAAAGGATTTCATTGTATGAAGCTGAAGAGGTATTTCCGGCCACCTGCTGCGCATGGTTGTCGGCTATTAAAACCGAATCCAAAAAACGATAGTTGGTATACAAATATTCAAAAATAAACTCAGGCATATTTTTAATATAAACAGCAGGTTTCCCTGTATAGGTAATATTGTTTTCAAATTCATTTATCATTCCCGATTCGTAGCGTCCATGAATACCTTCGTTGCCGGTAAACTGCCCGTCATAATTTCGGGTGATATGAAAAGGCATATGCCCATCGGCAACCCAATGCCCAAGGTCGGCAGCAAAAAAAGCAGCCTTTTGCCAATCACTCCGCAAAAAACAATTTGGTAATTGAATCAAGGGTATTCAATGTAGCCCAGGGTAAAGTGCCTTGCTGTGTTACGAATTCTTTACCGTGTTTTTCAACCACTTCTGAATAAACCATCGGTATTTTTCCGGTTTCTTTAAATTCAGGATAATTATCAATGTCGATGTAATGCATGGGGCCTTCTTCAGGAGCTGAATTCCGTCTTATATCAGGATCAGAAGCGTGGCTTGACAAGTAGTCTGCCCAGTCCCAGAACTGGTTCATATCCTCATTAAACGATAAAGCCGATTTTAAACTGATAATTCGGTGCCCTGACCTTCCCCAGCTCATTAATACAAATGCCACAATTATAAGGGTCATGAAACGAAGTGCTGATTTTATCTTCATCTTATTAAAATTGTTTATTTTCCAGGTTCTAAGATGGAACTTATCCCGAAACTTGGGACTCGTTTCATAAAATTTTTATCTCTTTTTAGTCGCAATATTAACATTTTTACCTGACAAAAAGTTCCTGATATTTCACATTCCCATAAATTCAAGTTATTTTTGGATTCCTTAAAATTTATATCAATACCAATTATGCAATTTCCAATAAAAATAAAATACCTAATCCTTTCGGTTTTATTCCTGTTAACGCACACGGAAGTTTTATGCCAGTCAGATCAAATTGCATTCAGCAGATCAAACCGCACGCCTTGGGGGCAAATGCAGAATCAATCTGAAGATTGGTTTACCGGTGAACAAGCACAGCAGATTGCCAAACAAGTAATGCTTTATCAGCGAAATTCAGGTGGTTGGCCTAAAAACCTTAATATGGCTAAGCCTTTAACCGCTGCACAAACTGCAATTTTAAAAAAAGAAAAGGAGGCAATTGATGCAACTATTGATAATAGTACCACATTCCCACAATTACGTTTCCTTGCACAGATTTACAACTTCACTAAAAATGAAAATTACCTGAATAGTTTTTTAAAAGGCTTTGATTATCTGATTGAGTCACAATACTCTAATGGTGGTTGGCCACAATTTTATCCGCTCCGTAAAGGTTATTATTCGCATGTAACTTTTAATGATGATGCAATGACAGGAGTTTTGTATTTACTACGAGATGTTGCCGATAAAAATGCCGACTTTTTATTTGTTGATGAAATACGAAGACAAAAAGCACAACAAGCTGTTGATAAAGGATTGCAGATTATTTTAAAAACCCAGATAAAAGTAAATGGCAAACTTACAGCCTGGTGTGCCCAGTATAATGAGCATTCACTGGAACCTGCCGATGCCCGTACCTATGAACTGGCAAGTATCAGCGGAAAAGAATCGGTAGGAGTTGTTGAATACCTCATGAGCCTTGATAATCCATCACCCGAAGTAGTTAATGCGATTGAAGCTTCATGCCGGTGGTTTGAGGAATCAAAAATTACAGGACACAAAGTGACATGGACACTTGTTAGTGAGTCTCCCCGAAAATACAACCGTTTGTTGGTTGAAGATCCGAATGGTGGACCGCTATGGGCACGATTCTACGACATTGAAACCAACCAACCCATGTATATCGACCGCTATGGTATTAAAAAGGACAGCCACAATAAATTATCGGATGAACGCCGGAATGGTTATGCCTATGTGGGTGATTTTGCAAGAATACTGCTTGAGAAGGAATATTCTGAATGGAAGGGAAGAGTTGTCGGTGGGCAGTGAACAGTATGAAGGCATAAAATAAGCGTATGTTACTGATTAAAGATTTCTCTCTACTCACTACTCATTACTCACTACTCATTACTCACGACTAATTACTATGTCTTTACACATTCATATTTTTTTCATGATCTTTTCGTGATACTTTCACGTTACTATTGTAAATTAGTTTGGAAATACGCAATAATAACATGGAAAAAGTACTACTCATAGAAGACGATCCTCACATTGGTGAACTGGTTACCATCCACTTAAAAGACCTGGATTGCAGCGTTGATATTGAAACCAACGGAACAAATGGTACAAAAAAGTATTAACCGGTAATTACAGTTTAATTGTTTTGGATATAATGCTTCTGGGGATGGACGGGCTGGAAGTTTGCCGCCAGCTACGGGCTGAAAAAGTTAATACGCATAAGTACTAAAGATAATTAGTTTTATAAAAAAAAAGGCCTGCCAGTTGCAAGCCTTTCAAAATTTAATGCGTGGCATTATTTTGTAACAGAAAACCAATATTCTTCATCATTTGATGCCAATGATATATCGTAGTTCCCTTCATCAAGATTTGACAGGTCAAATCCGCGTTGAAAAGTAAATTCATTACCAAGAGATGAATTATAAATCAATTCACCATCATCATAAATTAACAGCTTAAGTTTTTCTTGTTCATAATTAAGGTAAGAAACTTTTAAAACATTGCCATATAAAGCAAAAACAGGATCGAATTGTGTTTTCATCGATTTAATTTCGATTTCGCCACTACTTATAGCTACATTACGTTTAACCAATGCTGCCCCGGTTTTATACCTTACCGTATATTCGCCATCTTCAAGTGCCGATAAATCAAATACTGCTTTGAATTGTGAGTCTTGTTTTTTTGTTTCCTTGTAATAAACAGTTTGTCCATTTTCCGAAATAATTGAAAATTCCGACTTTGCTGGTTCAGATTGTTGTACTG
>JABMQB010000787.1 GCA_013203525.1 Mariniphaga sp. | reverse complement strand
TCAGAAAAAAGGTTATTTTTGCTTTCATATTATATTAGATTTTAATTTCATTTTAATCGACTTATAAAATCAAATTCAATACATCTTAAAACTGCACAGTCATTTCACCCGGGAATGCAACTTTAATCATCCCCCCATAAATACATGTTAAGGAACACTGCTGTGTCAGTGCCGGTTTATTACCTACCATAACATCGGGTTTCCCGGGCGCCCAGGGTATCGGTAAATTGGGTACGCAGGGCCCAGGAGTAGCCGAGACTTTAATAAAAGTAGGGCATAACGGGGAATTACACAATGCAAAAGGCATAACATTTACAAATGGTTTATGATCCATTATTGTAGCCATGGGTTTGTTTTCGGTAAAAACCATATCAGTAGGAAGAACCATTAACGATGAAGGGGCTATCCCCATCGTACAGGTCAGCATCGCACTGTTTGAAACATAATTTCCCATGTTTTTTTCAGGTTGTTGTTAAATTCAATCCTTTTTTCTCCTAATTTATTTTTACAATTGCTGCTTTTTCTTCCAACTGTACTCCTGCTTCAATAGTAGTATTTGCACCTCCTTTAATTTTCATATTTCCCGAGGCTTCGCTTGAGATATTTCCCGATGCTTCCTGTGTTATATTGCCGGAAGCCTCGGTGGAGATATTCCCACTAGCTTTTGTGGTGGCATCGGTTGCCTCAATTTTCAGATCCTTTTCTGCAATAATTGAAATATTCTTGGCTTTTAACTGAATGTGTTCAATAGCTTCAATCGTTATCTCCTGGGCATGCGATTTAAATTTTATAAAATAGTTTTCTTTGTTATAATCGTAAATCCATATCTCTTCCTCCCCATCCGTATCACGAAATTCAATGGTATGCCCAGAACGTGTCCTTATTGCCTTTACATCATTATTATCCGGTTTCCAGCTCTCAGGGTAAGCTTTTGCATGGTATAAGGCACCAAAAACAAATGGTTTTTCGGCATTTCCCCCTTCAAATCCAACGATTACCTCCTCATCTATTTCGGGTACAAACAGAAGTCCTTTTTCTTTTCCTGCATACGGGCTTACAATTCTTAGCCACGGTGTCATTTCATCATCCTCCTGCCAAAAAAATTTGACCCTGATACGGCCCATATTATCAGGATCTTCATTTTCAACAACCACTGCACTTTGTGTTTCGCATAAAGGGATAGAATGAGGGTTTGCGGTAAATGGTATTTCGCACTCAACAGGAATAGCAGTAAACGAATTGGAATATTCGCCATTTCTGTCAACCGAATGGTTTAAATCAACAACAATATAACTTCCATGGTCAGCATTTTTTTCACTTATTTTGATTTCACCGCCAACCATTAGCAAGGGGCAATCAGTTTGGCCGGAACAAACTACCATTCCACTTCCTTTTCCCGCTTTCTTTAAAAAAACCCGGTGATCGAGATGATCCTGCTGCTTACCTGTAGATAGGCCATGATTATATAATATCTTTGATTTATGATTAAAAAGTTCTTCTGAAAACCCAGCTACTTCTTCACCTATTTTAGACAATGAAATATCCTGAGATGAATCATCACTTTCATACTTCTGTTCCTGGTCATCTTTATAGTCGTATGCTACGAAAGAGAAAGCATAGGGTTGTACATCTAATTTTAAATTAAAATTGTAAATGTTTTTCCCATATTTTAAATCAATAGGCTTACTTTTTTCACGTTCTCCAAAAATCAATTTTGAACCATTAAAGTAAAACCACTGACCGTATTTCCCTGCCAATCTGTTTAGAAATCTATAAGATGTTTCATTATACTGGACAATGAATGAATGTGTACCTGTTTTTGTATTTGACTTAACCGAAGTTTCGCAAACCAGGTCGCTGTATTCACCTAAAACTTCATTTGCTATATCATCTAAGTTCTTTTCGCTAAATGATTTAGCATGACTTCCATCATCCATTATTATTTCGGGGCTGGTAGCCAAAATAATAATTGAATCTCCCGAAAAATTATTGGAACGTGTAGAATTAATACCTGAAACAATGCCAATAAATTTTAAACTTTCTTCTTTTTGAGTTACCTCTGATTCTTCAGTAACGATAGTCAGCTCAAGTTTCTTTCCAAGATACTTAACACTGTTTTTTAATAATTCTGCTCCATCTTCAATTGAATCCCACCGAAAAACAAGTTTAAGATAATGATGTTGAGCGATACTTTGATTTAAAGACAAACTTCTAAATCCTGATGGAATTTTTTTAACAAAATCATCACTTCCAATTTGGATACTAATTTTTTTAAAACCAATTGCCATTTTATTACAATATCATGGATTTACGATCTATTTTCCAAATCTGAATTATGACTGACAGAACCATTACCCTCAATTTCAATATCTTTTACCAATATATCTATATTTAGTAAAAATGATGTTCCCGAATAATTATCAAATCTTTCATTATAATTTACACAATAACCATGCGTGAATATGATTTTTCGAAATTTACTTTCTGTCAATTTAATAACAATTTCACCCTTTTTAGCCGCCAATTTTGTAATCATCCAATCAACTAATTCAATATCTTCTGTAACCTTAATAGCAAGATTGATAATATTAATTGAAGCAGTAGCTGTTGGTTTGTTACTTGAATCGTAATTTTGAGAAAAACCATAATTGCATTCAATAACTTCATACTTTTTCCCTCCATCTAAGGAGAAAGTTGCAATTACATCATTATTCATAGCAGTCCTTTTGTTAATTATTGTTTAAAGTTACCTCAACCTCAAAATGAAAGGGTATTTACCCCTGTTTTTGTTACATCTCTCAATTTAAATTATTTATGACAATCAATCAATGCTGCAACTTGAAAATATAAATAAAATAAACTGTTTTAAACAAATGAAAAAAGTTGTTTAAACAATACCAAAGTGATCCGGTAATCAAAAAGTATGAGATTTCCGAAATTAAAATCCTTTGTTATGAAGGATGCCCATAACAAAATAGGCTATCCACCATAAATTTTTAAACAATACCTTCTCCCCAAACTACCTTAAGACTTGCTCCACCTACTTTGATTTCTTGCGGGGAAATCTCAAATTCTTCAATTACACCAGCTCCTTCATCGTAAGTTTCCTGGTAAAAAATAAGATATCCCCGTTTAAATTCCAGTTCTTTCATTTTTTTAAACTTGTCGGTTGATTGAAAAACAACCTTTCCTTCCTTGTATTCAAATGGGTCGCACATCCATTCCGAAAATTCAGTATTGCCATCTTCAAGAGCTTTAACTTTTACATGAATGCCATCAATCGCCACCTTGCTTGTGGGCTGTCCATCGTTATCTACTGCACGACTAAATGAATAGCGAACGCTTATAACGTCGCGTTTTTTAAATCCACTAATTTCAATTGTTACTGGTCTTTGTGCCATAATTTTTAGTTATTAATTGTTGATAAATAAATATTGTTTACTGTACATCAGTGTCGAATTCTTTTCCTTCGTGCCCTGTTAATTTGATATGGAAATTTTTAGCAGCAAAAAAAGGTGTTATTTCCAAATCGATTATAACATCTTTTGTTTTTGGATCTTGTGAAATACCTTTTAGATTATACTGCTGGATAAGTTTATCGGATCCCATATAATCATTTAAGAAACTCTGGATATTCTCGCGTAGTTCTTTTTTTAGATCGGTAGTAAATTTTAAAAAACACTCGTTTGTTACAAAGTTCATAAGAACTTTACCAATCCAGTCAAAAGTTTTTACAATTGCATAATCCTGTAACCCAGCATTATTGCCATTAAACAATGTACGGTTTCCCCATGCAAAAACACTGTTTTTAGAAAAAATCATCGGGACGAGAGATTTCTCATCGATTGCAGCAGTTTCAAAATCGAGTAATTCCTGGTCAATTGCACTTGCTTCTTTAATCCTGCCGTGTTTTGTTCCTGCCCTGGGTTGTGCAACAGGAACCATTTCAGTATCATACATTAATCCACCCAAAGCTGCCGCTGCAGAAATGTGCATGTCTTTTTTCTCTCCCGCATTTTCTGCCATTTTCCTTGACACTATTTGGTTGTATGTCATAACAACATGTTGCAGATGTGCTGCACCACTTGCAAGACTGTCTTTGTCGAGGAATTTTTTGGCACTTTTTAAATCAAAGTCGCGGTAATCGGTAAGTAGCATTGCCTTATATTTATGCACCATTTCTCCCCATTTATCTACAACTTGCTTTGAACCCATCCATCCCGGAACGATTAAATTTGAATAGTTTCCGCTAAGATCAAACTTGTGATATCCTTCTTTTAGAACCTTTTCAATTGCGGGAAAAAATTTCCTGTCATTTAAATCAGCAATAGATTCTCTTGAAATATTCATAATTTGAAAATATTCCAGATCTTCACTATTTGTATTTTTAAAGAAAATGCCAGTGTTCCAATAAGCTTGTTCCAGATTTTTTGTGCGTTCCAATGCTTTAGCCAAATTGGCGTTAAAAAGATCTTCATTTTTTTTTGCTTCAGTTTCACAACCTTCAATAAGATCTGTTATAGTACCTTCATTGGATAAGATGTTTATTAAAATATCTATATTTTTCAATAATTTTTCTCTATCTGCTTTCCACTCAGATTCAGTTAAATACACATCTTTAGCTGCTGATGCACCAGGATCCAGGTTCTCGAAATTATCATCAAGAATACTATATATATCAAATCCACCAAAATCATCCAGTTGATCAACGACTTCTTCTAAAACTTCTTTGGGATTTTCAATTTTAATCTCCTTAACTTTCAATTCCTTTTCTGGAACTGCACTTTGTTCAGCTTTTTTTGCTTTTTGATTTTCCATTAGGCTTCCTCCTTATTTTACACTGTTATCTAATTCAACAAACATAGCATGTAATCCTTTCAAAACCTGCTCTTTGGCTTTAGGATCAGAAAGAGCATTCCTAAGAGTTGAATTTTTCTTTACAATTTCTATGAATTTTTCATAAACCTCTTTCTTATTGTTAATTCCTTTTAAAAACTCACTTTGTTTTGCAATTCCTTCAGGTCCAAAATCATTGAGGTTATTAAATTTTAATGTCTCATTTTGAGGAACGCCATTTTCATTTTCAAATGCTATTACTGATTCTGGTTGATAATGTTCGAAAACCTCATCAATATTCCTGAAGTCTTTTATTTCAGGTTGTTTTGGAGCTTTGTTAGTAAGTTGCTCAACGAGCAATGTTCGGTTGTCAGGAAGAATTACAACATCTTCCCCAACATCAATGTCGATTACTTTTCTATAAACAGTTTTTCTTGCCATAATAATACTTTTATTGTTCTTTTATTGTACCTAATGATTCAATATGTTTTGATTCTATTGTAATATTCGAATTGTAAGTTTTATACGCTGTTTTTTTAATTTTGTTAGTTTCAGGTTTAACATTTGATTCAAACCGCAATTTCTCTCTTTTACTGAACAAACGTTTTAATATTATCATATTAGTTATGTTTTAACTTCCCAAATAAACTGATCCTTATCATTAAGATCTATAATTGCCGTATTACCTTCTTTTATTTCATTTCCAATTATCATATTTGCCAGAGGGGTTTCAATATAATCACGAATTACACCTAACAATGGCCTGGCACCGTATTCAATATTGTATCCTAACTTGGATAATCTTTCTTTTGCTTTTTCCGAAACTCTTAATGTTATATCCTTCGCTTTAAGCATTTTTTCAACTTTTGTGATATGTATATCGAAAATCAATGAGATAACTTTTTCGTGAATTGGGATAAATGGAATAACTTTATCCAGCCTGTTAATAAATGCAGGAGGAAAATACGATTTCATCTCATCTTTAATTACTACTTCGCTTAGCAATTTTCCTTCTTTTTGGAAAGCTTCAATGATAGGATCGCTGCCAATATTTGAAGTAAAGAGAATGATTGAATTGGTAAAATCACCTTCTTTTCCAAGTTTGTCATGAAATTTGCCTTCATCCAGAATCTGGAAAAATATTTTAAATACACCGGAATGTGCTTTTTCAATTTCATCAAAAAGAACCACAGAATAAGGTTTTTGCCTGATTTCATTTATAAGTAAACCACCCTCTTCGTATCCAACATATCCAGGTGATGCACCATGCAATAATGATACTGAGGCTTCCTCGGTAAACTCCGACATGTCAAATCGAATCATGGAGTCTTCATCCTGAAAAAGATAATCTGCAAGGGTACGCGCTAATTCAGTTTTTCCTGTTCCAGTTGGACCAACAAGGAAAAATGACCCGATTGGTTTATTTTGTTTTCGAATTCCAGCACGTGAACGGCGAATTGCCTGGGCTATCTCTTTAATTGCATGATCCTGTCCAATGACCCGTTTTATTAACTCGTCTTCAATTTTCATTAATCTTTCCTGCTCACTGGATTGTAACTTGCCTATTGAAATTCCGGTTTTGAAAGAAATAACTGCTGTTAAATCTTCAGAAGTAAGCTTTTCAGCTTTGTCTTTTGCCTTTTCTGTTAAATCTTTTAAAGTTGAACTAATAATATTTTGCAGTTTTTTTATGTTTGTTATGGAAAGATTTTCCAGGTCGTAATTAACTTTTGCAAGTAAAAGGTAACTAATCCTATTACTTAAATCTGAATAAAACTCTTTGTAACTTTCCCTTTTAAATTCAGCCTTTTCTTCTTTTATTTTCTCGTTTAATTCCTTAAATGCCCTGGTAAGATCTTCCATATCAATTGAAGACGCTTCATTCATCATTTGCAGGGCTGCCATGGAACGGTCAAGCAAATCAATAGCTGCATCTGGAAGTTTTCTATCTTTGCTGAATCTTCTGGAAAGATGAATAGATTCTATTAATGTAGAGGAGTCAATATTTACCTGATGATGCTTTTCATATTTTGGCATTATAGTTTGTAACATGAGGAGTGTTATTTTATCATCTGGCTCATCAACCCGGATAATTTCAAATCGCCTCGTAAAAGCTTCGTCACCTTCAACATATTTGGCAAATTCATCTTGTGTAGTTGCCCCAATGATTGTTAGTTCTCCCCTTGCAAGCTCGGGTTTGAGTAAGTTAGATGCGCCAGCAGCTCCTCCCTGTTTATCAAGTAATAAATGAATTTCATCGATAAACAATATCGCTTTTTCATATTCTTTAATTTCAGCGATTATCTTTTTAAGTCGATCTTCAACCTCTCCTCTATATGATGCTCCGGCAATAAGCGAACCAAGATCTAACTCAAAAATTATGGCATTACGCAGTTTTTGAGTGACTTTATTTTCGTTTATAGCCTGCACCAAGCCATCAATTATTGCTGTTTTTCCAACACCGGGTTCGCCTACAAGTATTGCGTTTGGTTTGCTTCTTCGGCTTAGGGCTTCTGATATTAACCTAATTTCTTTATCACGACCAACAACCGGATCCAGTTTCCCATCCTGTCCATATTGTGTCTTATTTAAACAAAATTTTTCTAACGAACTTTCACTTAACCTTGCTTTATGATTTTTTAATAATTTATCCTTTTGTTTTTTCCCTACAGAATCTTCTTTTTTATTACCATCATCAAATAAATTGTTTATAACATCTTCCTGATTTATGGGAAAAGTTTTAAGCTGTTCAAAAGTGTACCCTACACCAGGAATACATAAAGCAGCCAAAACACAAGGTAAGTTGATATTATCAAAATCATATTGGATTCTAATATTTTCTGCTTCATTTAATACTGTCTGAGTCTTTACATCTAATTGAGGATCGGGAGATAACTTATTAGTTTTTGATAATTTCAGGATCCTAAAATCCAACCAATTTTCAATATAAAAAACATCTTTTCCCATTAACTCAAGCTTTTTGCGCAGGGGCAACCTTCTGTGTAGTATCGATTTTAAAAGATGGGAAGGGGATATTTCAGCATTTGAAAACTCCTTTACAATAGCCTGAGCGATTTGGATGGCTTCTTTTAGTTCATCGGAAAAATTATCTTTTATCATAATTCTACAATCTGAGGTTATACTAATAATTATATGATATTTTGCTTCATTTTAGTTAGATTTAAGAGATATATTCATTTGATTATTAGATATAAAAATAGATAAAAAAAAATATAAAAGCCAATTAAAAAATTGAATATGATATAATTAATCAAAACAAAGAACATACGAACAAGAAAATCTCTTGAGGCTTTGGTGAGATTTAATTATTTCTGTGAAGACAAGAATTTCTTGCTGGTTGAGGTTAAAAGTTTTTAATTGTTCGTAAGAAAAACCAACTCCAGGGATTGTTAATGCAATAAAAGCACAAATAGGTGTGATTGTATCTTCCGAAATTTTTAATCGAACATTATCGGCTTCATTAAATACCGCTTTAACATCAATATCGGCAACTGGCTGATCAGTAATTTTACTAGATTTAGGATAACTTTCTATCCTAACCTCTACCCATTCCTCCATATAATAATGGTCTTTCCCCATTTCTTCGAGAAGACCAATCAATCCTATATCTTTATGCAGCAATGCTTTTAGAAGGTGGGCAGGAGAAAATTCAGCATTCATAAATTCTTTTGCAACAGATTGTGCGATACCTATTGCTTGTTTCATTTTATCAGAAAGAACAAAGTCCATTTAGTTAGGGTATTAATGATTAAAAACGTTATCTGTTAAAAACATAAAGTGCAAATCACTTGAATATCACTTTTCAGGATATTTTCTTTCCGAGATAATCCAAGAAAGATTAATAACACTTACAATTTACAGCATAAATGTTTAAAATTCAAGTTTAAATAATATTAATTTTGATGTTAAATAAATAAATTGTGGTTTTGTACGATTGATTATTCCAGAAATATCTTAAATCCTACTTTATTAGTAGCTAATACTATATTACTATTATTTATATTTATCATGCTTAACAGCAGGTCAAAATCAATTGAAAGTTGTGAACATATCCTTGATTAATTTAAAGCGATTTTCGTAATTTGAAGTTTAATTCAATACGCATATAATGAAACTACTACTGATAAGCAACTCAACAATGAAGGGAGAGCCATATCTGGATTATCCCAAACATGAAATTCAAAAATTTCTAGACAAAAAATCTGTAACTGCACTTTTTATACCCTATGCAGCTGTTACGTTTTCGTACGATGTATATG
>JABMQB010000786.1 GCA_013203525.1 Mariniphaga sp. | reverse complement strand
TTTTAAGGGCGTCCCACTTTATTAAATAATAACTAATTGTTTTTTTATTTTCTAAACCTTTTTCTTTATTTTCTTATCTTGCTTCATTTCATCGGTGAGTCGGTTGTATCTCCTCACAAACAGTTCCGAGGACTTCCTCAAGTGAAACCTCTGGCTTTAGATGCTTTATCGCAGGTCAATAATTATTATTTAGGATGTGACCCTCTTCCCTTCTGTCCCCTATCAAGAAATTTGTTATCATTTAGGAGGGCGGCCGGTACGAGGTTTGCGTCCATAAGGTTTATTTTTCATTTTTAATTTGGACATACAATCTTTAATGCATTTCGTTAGATCAGCCCAAGTTTTTACTTTAGGGTTTTCTATACATTCTTTAAGGCATCGCATAAATGTGTTCGGGTGGATGAGCGTATCTGCATCAGAAACAGGAGTAATAATTAAAGATCCTTTCATATATTTACCATAACGTCCTGGTTTAAATGCATCACCAGCGCGACAGGAATAAATAATTGTATAGACTTTTGCAGGATCAATTCCTTTTTTTGCCAACATGTTTCCGATTTTATCAGCTAGTTCAGCATTTGTAATCCAGGATTTTTTCCCTTTTCCTCCGGGAACAAAATGCATTGCAGGTACTTTGTTTGTGTTTCTATGACCCTCGCTATCATCTAAACCAGGACCATATCCATGTGCAGAAATTACAAGGACTAATTGATCCGGAGGACAATCACAAAATGCTCCGGGTAAGCATTTTGCTAAGGTATTAATCATTGAATCTATATCTTTATTTACCTTTTCATCGGCTTTTATAATAGGTGGTCTATCGGCATGCGGTTCATTGTAACCTCTTTTACCAAAAGCTAATAAGACTGCTCCCGTTTCACGAAACAATGGATGTGGATCACCGGTCCCGGGACTATCCTCAGGACCTTGAAAGACCAGACCAACTGCCAGATATATAGGTTTACAGGGGTTACCATTTTTATCAACAGCAGTTGGGGCATCACCAACCTTTGTTCCTGGTTCATTTTTAATAGTCGAACCATCATCTTTATCTGTAGGAGGCAAAGGGTAAGTTAATGGACTCAATTTTACATGAGCAGGTTGCGGGGCAGCTTGAGCAATTATATCAATAGGGATTCCAAAAAGGGCTGATGGAATGTCAAGTAACAGATTGTAATATTGGGTAGCACCACCAACAGGCCTCTGAAAAGAGGGATTGTGCCCTATTGATGCTACTGGTTGGCCTGCAACAACTATGGATTCATCAACCCGTCCCCAATGCTTCAGGAACGGACCCTTAAATACAAAATAGGCTGTTGGTTTTCCCGGGATTGCAAGTGGATCTGAATCCACATAAAATATTTTTAATCCTAAACCCAGGCATTCACCCGATCCTCTTTTGAAAAATCTTGGTTCTGAATCAGGATAGTTTGTTTGGACAGAAATAGTTTTTTCTGGTGGTAAAACAAGTTTATATATGACAGTATTTTCAGTAATAAGTTCTTTTCCACAAGTCTCGTTCTTCTTTAATATTTTGAATATTTTTTTAACCCAATAGCGATCCCAAAAATAACTACACATATTTTAACACCTCCATTAAAAGACATTTTGCCATTTTCTTTTTTATTTTATCTAACAGATTAAACAATTTTTCACTGTAATATTCTATCTATAAATCAATTAAATGGAATCACCCTTGATCATTGATTTAAGTTTTTCGTATTTCCCCTCAAATACGCGATCCCGTTCCAACCTTACTCTAACCATATGCCCTCTGCGACTGACGGATGAATACCTGGGACCAAACACCTCACTGACTTTCAGATTCTTATCGTAGTTTTCAGTTCAAAAGGCCACTCAAAACGATAGATTTGATATCATAATCGAAACCTTGTAACGACGAATTGAGTGACGAGTGACACTGGATAATAACAACATGCCTCCAAACCAATTCGCACCCCTCATAACAATGCTACCTAAAAAAGTGTCCTGTGGCACTCGTTCACTCCAATGACTGGTTAGATTTTGTTAACATGTGTTTTAAATATATTAAATACAATTTCAACTATAGTTTCTGCAAAATACAAAGCAATATAACGCAATACAAAACAAATAAAAATCAGGAAAGAAACAAATATATTTTGATGTACTAGTTGAGCAATAACTATAAATAGTGCTACAATAATTAGACTGCAACCAAATGCCTTACTAAATTCTTTGTCTTTAGAGCATTTGTAAATACCACACCTTAATATAAAATCTACAAATAAATATACATAAACTACCCATAAACGATTTAATATTGCTAATATTGCATCATTACTAAGAATAAGAATGAAAGAGGCTCCGAGTATCGCAAAAACAATACAATTATTAATTGCAATTACATCAAATCGTTTTGTTATATATTTTGTTACAAACTTAATCCGGTCCAAATCACCTTCATTTATCATTCTCATCCTATCCCAATAGGTAAGGACTGATTCAATCATTCCTTCATCTTTTACATCTTTTAAGCCATAGAGATTATGGTCAGGACAAGTCTGTAACTTTTTATAAATACGCTGATGCACGCCATGCCTTGTAAGTCCACTTATAAAGTAATACCATCCTTGAGAAAAAATACTCAACAGGTAACCAATTGGGAGGAAAGTGAAACCAATTATCGCACTGACGATTTT
>JABMQB010000785.1 GCA_013203525.1 Mariniphaga sp. | reverse complement strand
TAAAATATGTTTGGACCCATGATGCATTCCGGGTTGGAGAAGATGGACCAACCCATCAACCTGTTGAACAGGAAGCACAAGCACGGCTTTTGGAAAAACTTAAAAACCACCATGGTAAAAACAGTATGTTGGTACTTCGCCCTGCCGATGTTCACGAAACAACAGTTGCCTATAAAATGGGATTTGAAAACCTTGATTCGCCAACCGCATTTATTTTATCAAGGCAAAATATCAAAAACCTTCCTTCAAATGGTGATTCTTATGAAACAGCATTACAGACCGAAAAAGGAGCTTACATTGTTGAAAATTGTGATGGCACTCCTGATGTAGTTCTTTTAGCCAGTGGATCAGAAGTTGCAACACTTGTTGATGGAGCAAAACTGCTTCGTGAAAAAGATAATCTGAAAATAAGAATTGTTTCTGTTCCTTCTGAAGGCGTATTCAGAAATCAACCAAAAGAATATCAGGAATCAGTTTTGCCATCTGGAGTAAAACGTTTTGGCATGACAGCAGGTTTGCCAGTTACCCTGGAAGGGTTAGTTGGTGAAAATGGAACAGTTTGGGGATTAGAATCTTTTGGATTCTCTGCACCATACACTGTATTGGATGATAAACTTGGTTTTAATGGCGAAAACGTTTATAATCAGGTAAAAAAAATAATCGCATAAATAAACCATAAAACATATTTTATAGAGGTGCCTTGAATTGGGCACCTTTTTTATTTATATTTTCAGATTTAAATAAATTAACTGTATTTTAAAAACCTAAATATGATTCTTTTTATATTTATCAAATAAAAATTTCCTCAAAATGAAAAAGACTCTGATTATTTTATTGTTAGCTGCAATTTCGATAAACCTAAAAGCTCAATCATTAGATTCTACAGCTTTAATAATTATTGATATTCAGGAGTTCTATTTTCCTGAAGGAGCGGTACCGCTTAACCAACCTGAAGTAGCTGCACAACAGGCTGCCACAATACTTGATTATTTTAGAAAAAATAATGGTTTAGTTGTTCATGTAAAACACAACTTTGAACCAGGTGGTTCAATCCATAATCTTGTAAAACCACTTGATTCGGAAAAAATAATTTCCAAAGATGAGGTGAATGCATTTTTAAACACCGGCCTCAATAATTATTTAAAAAATCATGGAATTAAAAATTTAGTGATTTGCGGAATGCAAACCCACATGTGCCTTGAAGCTGCAACACGTGCAGGCCACGACCTCGGATATAACTGTACGGTAATTCAGGATGCCTGCACAACACGTGATTTAAATTTTGGAGAAGAAACTGTAAAAGCAAAAGATGTTCATCTTTCAACATTATCAACTTTAAAAAGTTATGCTACTATAATGGAGGTTAATAAATTTATAATAGAGAATTAAACAATCAAACTCCAATTACCTTCAACCACGTTTCAGCCATTAACTGGCAACCAGCCATCGATGGATGTACACCATCTTCAGTCCAGAATACTGCGGGTGCAACATTAACTGCCTCAGTAAACACTTTCTGAAAAGGCACCCAAATTGCACTGAATTCTTCTGAAAGTTTTGCTGCACTTTTTTGATAATGGCTAAAAGGTTCAATCCAGCTTTCATCAACAGCATTAGTTTCGGGTAAAATAAAAGGTTCACAAATAACCAGTTTTATATTTGGAAATTCATTTTTGGTACGGTTGAGTAATTCCCTGAAATCATTTTCATAAATTTCCGGAGTTCCATCGTAATTTCCATTGGGTTTATGCCAATAATCGTTTACACCAATAAGTATGCTCAATACATTTGGTTTTAAATTAAGGCAATCTTTCTGCCAGCGCTCAGCCAATTGATAAACTTTATTCCCACTAATTCCCCTATTATAAATTACCAGGTCTTGATTTGCCATATTACGTAACATCTCCGAAGCTGAAATAAAAGCATAACCTGCACCAAATGACCTGATATTATTAGGTAATTCCCGCCTCTTTTCTCTTCCGGCATCAGTTATTGAATCTCCCTGAAATAATATAACATCTCCTTTTAAAATGACATCATTAATAACCTTATTATCAGAAGAAATACATGATGAAACAATTGCAGGAATACTTGCAACCGCAGAAGTACTGATAATTGCACGCTTGAAAAAATTGCGTCGCGAAATACTCATTTCCTTATTTTTAGGTTTGATGATTATCCCTCAAAGATAAAAAAATAAGTATGTTAAATACTGATTAATAATTATTTATCATGACAAAAACTTTTTTTCTACCTAAGGGATTACGAGTACCAAATTCATAGTTTCCCTTAGATATTTTTATCTAATAAATACATAATATTGTATAGGTATCATAACAGTATTTAGAATAAAAGAGTACTCCGGTAAATAATTAAGGTAGAATACAACAAATTAAATGGTAATTTATGTTTACAGGAATTACAGGTTTCTTACTATCCAATCCCAAATTCATTACTAATAAGGCGGGTACATATTTCCTGATTAACATAACTTACAACATCGAAAAATGGTTAATAAATTAGAATAATTCTAACATCAATTTTTTAGTTAGTAGAATTATTTTTTGATATATTTGATATTAGGTGCAATTACATATCTGCTTTAATTAGCAGGAAATTTTTTAGGTACGTTAGCAGAAATCGGTTTGAAAAAAAAGGTGCAGTTTTTTGAAACGGTAGTTAGCATATTGTTATATATTTATAGTGCTATCAACTTCCTTTTATATAAGGTTGCATTTTCATGTACCATAAAATCTCTCCGTTCAGTTTTCATTATTTTTATCTTTTTGGTAATATATGGAAACGCCTTCTCTCAAGATACATTATCCGTAACCCTGGATGCTTCAGTAACAACCATCTGTTTAGGCGAATCTTTTGACTTAACAGCAACTGCTATTGATGGAAGTACTGCATCAGGTGATTATGTGATCGATATTACGGGTCAGGCAACAATTGGAACAATTAGTTATTCAGGAGGGCATGATTCAATTGCTACAGTTACTGTTACCCCAACAATTTCTGGCGCATTAGAATATATAACAATTATTTTTGATGATGATAGTACTGAAACTTCTGATCCTGTTATTATTACCGTAAATCCATTACCCACTGCTACTATTATCGGGACTACTACTGTTTGCCAAAACGATGCTGCACCTGATGTTACTTTCACAGGGGCAAACGGTACTGCACCTTATACTTTTACATATAATATCAACGGAGGGGCAGACCAAACGGTTGTTACTACATCGGGGAACAGCGTTACAGTTAGCGTACCTACTGGTTCTGCCGGTACTTTTGTTTACAACATGGTTAGCGT
>JABMQB010000784.1 GCA_013203525.1 Mariniphaga sp. | reverse complement strand
TATAGCAAGGATATTAATAAAAATAATAATAAGTTTAAGTATCTTTTCTTTGTATTCCTGAACACTTGTTATAGGATTTTCATTAAAGCTGAAAGAATCTTTAATTGTTTGATTCATTGTTTTATTTATTTGAATTTAGACTCTAGTTCTTTTATCTTATCTTTTAATTCTTTAATCCTGAATTCGCGCCCCACAAATAGCTGGTTGTATCTTTCAAGTTCTTCTATCTTCTCTTCAAGTTCATTTGTCCGTTTTTTAATGATTTCTTCCAACCCTGCTTTATGGTCCGATAATTCTTGTTTTGCTTTAAAAAGTATTTCGTTGCTGTTTACTAACTCGGTATTTAATTTTTCAAGTTCCAGGATTCGTTCTTTAACTTTTTCTTCGAGGGTTTTATTAAGACTCTCAAAATTTGCTTTTTCATTTTTTAATAACTGGATGGTGAAAAATTCCCTTCTGATTTGGTATTCAGTAAAATAACTCCCGGCCATTCCAAAAAAATTAGCGCTGGCAAGGAAAAATATATTCATAAACAAAACTTGAAATGAAAGCTCAAACGAAATTGTAACAGTAAGAACATATATAGTAAATAATAACCATCCTGAAACAGAAGCCCAGATAAAACCTACCCGGCAAAATACATAGTTAAAAATCAGGACCAGGATTAACCCCACATAATAACCCTGCTGAAAAACCTGGTAGCTATTAGCGATCATAATAATAATACCTATACCGGCTAATTGTACCATAGCAACCAGCCAAAATTGCCAATGTTTTTTCAGGAATGATTCTTTTCCCAATCCGAAAATTATAAATAAAGCTGAAGTACTTATGCCAATCCTGATCAATAAAAACAGAAATTGTTTTTCCGGGAAAACAACATAATCAAGTATATTAAAACATACATAAACGGCCATTGATAAAAGCAGGGCAACACGCACAAAATCGACCGAATATTTGAAATGATATTGCTTATAATCCTTTTCAAGGCTACTTCTGAATCTGAGGGTTAAAGGGTTTAGGTTCATTTCATTATGAATACCCCTGATGGCACTACTGAAAATGATATTTTTTAATGACTTGTTCATATATGAGTTTTTTTCAGAAATCGTTTGGCTATTTTTATTTTTGAGTTTGATTTTCCAGTTCTTTAATTTTATCCTTTAATCCTGAATTCACGCCCTACAAAAAGCTGGTTATATTCCTCCAATTTTGAATTTTTTCCCACTTATTTCAATGGGAATCAAAGTTCCACCCTTTTTCAGGTGGGTAGTTTCAAAAATCTGTTGTTCTCCATAGGGCACATCTTTCCAGAATGCAAGAAATTCATCGGTTGTAAAACTTGGGTCGATTTCGCAAATTGAAAGTTGAAGGATTTCATTTTTAGTTCTTCCAAGCATTTCGCATGCACAAACATTGGTATTAATTACCATTCCGTTTTCATCCATTAAGTATATTACATCAGAAGCTGTTTCAACTAAGTTATGGTATCTTTCTTCACTTTCTTTTAAAACTTGTTCAGATTCTACGCGTTGGGTTGCATCTCTAACAGTAGTAATTATTCCATCGTAATTACCGTTTTTATCTTTTTTGGGAATTAACCAACCGTTTTGCCATGAGTCCCTTCCGTCAGGAGTTTTAACTGTAACTTCGTACCAGGTAGATTTTAAAGATTTTTTTGCGGCCTTATAGGATTTGTTAAACTCTATGGTAGTTTCTTTTGGAAAGTCTTTTAAAACATTATTATTAATTATTTGCTCAACAGTAATACCTGTAATTTTAGCCATTGCTTTATTGGCATAAAAAATTATATCATTTTTATCACTTACCCAAACGCCGTCTTTTACGTTTTCAAGAATGGTTTGAAAAAAATCAGTTGAAAAATCCATTTATTTTGTTTGTAATAAATAATTAAAGTCCAATTCCCCTAATTTCTAAAAGTAGAAAATCATTTCTCCTTAATCTATAGGGAAATTCCTTAAAATGGGGTAGTCAAAAAAGTGGTTAGAGATTGTTATCCTTTATTCTTTTTTTAAGGTCTATTATTTTGTCTTTAAGTTCTTTAAT
>JABMQB010000783.1 GCA_013203525.1 Mariniphaga sp. | reverse complement strand
TGCTGGATTTCGTGGATCATCTTCAGGAATACCTGCTTCAACTTTACCCACAAGGTCGGCACCCACATCGGCTGCTTTTGTAAAAATACCTCCACCTACACGTGCAAAAAGTGCCTGAGTAGAAGCACCCATTCCGAAGGTAAGCATGGTTACTGTAATTTCAATGAGTTTAACTCTTTGTCCTGCTTCGGTAATAACACCATTGGCAACATAATCAGCACTTCCATGAACGAATTCAAGTCCTAAAAAATGTGCACCACTAGCCATATTTTCCGGGGTGAAAATAACTTCACTTAAGAACCAGTACCATGCTGCAATGTCGAGCAAAGCAAAACCAACTACTACCAATCCCATTACAGCACCACTTCGGAAAGCAATCTGCAAACCTTTGTTTAATGATTTAGATGCACCGTGCGCGGTACGGGCCGAAGCAAATGTGGCTGTTTTCATTCCTAAAAATCCACATAGAGCAGAAAAGAAACCACCGGTTAAAAAGGCAATTGGCACAAACGGGTTCTGAACCCCAAAGTATGCCATAATTGTTAATAGGATAAAAAGTATCACAAATACAATTCCTACTACCTTGTATTGCCGTTTCAGATATGCCATTGCACCTTCGCGCACATATTGGGCAATCTCTTTCATACGGTCGGTACCTTCTGAATTTTTCATCATCGATTTGAAAAATAACCACGCAAATACCAACGCAAGCACCGAGGCTATTGGTACAATTAAAAATATATTACTCATAAGGTTATAAATTTTATGCAACAAATGTTGCTGTTTGAAATATGAATATTAATGGATAATGATATTGAATCTAAGTTTATCAATTTCAGCCTGTAGATTAAAAATTCGGTTTAAAAAATTACAGCCGACAAAGATAATTTTTAAAACGAAAACAGAAAGATCGGGTATATGTTTTACAGGCAGAATACAAATAAATTAACATATACGAAACCAACAAAAGAAACACATATTTAGATACTTATATAAATACAAGATTGTCTTAATAATAAAAAATTTGAGATTATTAGGAGAGAATGCTTTGGAATGATACGATGATTTATTCTATTGGCAAACTCAATAATCCTCAACTAATTTCAAGCAATCGTATTCTACATTTTCCATTTCTCAAATTTCCATGTATTTTTACACCAAATTAGTTTTATGAAGAAACGGGTATTATTTATCTGCCTTGGAAATATTTGCCGCTCACCCAGTGCTGAAGCAGTTTTTACAGGAATTGTAAAGGAAAAAAGATTATCAGAAGAATTTGAAATTGATTCAGCAGGAACATCCGGATGGCATGAAGGAGAACCTGCCGACCGGAGAATGAAATCGCACGCAATAAAAAGAGGATTTAAACTTACCAGTCTTTCACGACAAATTAATCCTGATACCGATTTTGACCGTTTTGATTTTATTATTGGAATGGATGATGCAAACCTTCAGGTACTAAAATCGATGGCAAGAAATAAAGATGATTTAGCTAAAATTTATAAAATGACAGATTTTAGCAAAGAATATACTTATGATGAGGTACCTGATCCTTATTATGGTGGCGATGCAGGATTTGAACTGGTTCTAGATTTGCTTGAAGATGCATGCGAAGGGTTTCTTGAAACTGTTCTGGAAATATAAAAATCATAAATCTCACTTATTTAAAATAACCACTGATCCTAATAACTTCCTGTGCCGACAAAGTACATAAATCTATTAATGAGATATTTTTTTCAATACAACTTTCAATAATTCTAAAGCCAATATAATAGGCAGTTTTTTCAGGGAATCCTTTTGGAGGCTTTGCAAAACTGCCATCCGAAATATATTTTGCAAACATCGCATCACCAGTCATTCCCAAATCATTATAAATTGAATCCCTTATTTGATTTTCATTTTTAATACACCATTCCACAGTAGATTCAGGCATAAACGGGATACTATTTTTGATTGTTGAATTATCCAATATTTTATGGCTTAGAAAAACTGCCATACCTTCTGATACCAACTCTGTTCGCAATGATTGCTCCTCCTCCGGATTTAATTGAAAATGCAGGCAATGTCCATATTCATGGGCAATTATTAAAGGGATCATCGTTTTATCAATTTTGAGTGAAATAAAGATTGTATTTTTCCCTTTTTCAGATTTAACAAAACAACTATTGTATGGTAGGAATAAACACATATTTAGGGTGTCATAATTATCCAGTTTTATCAACTTGTTTCCCACAGGAATAATTGAATCGTAAAGGTTTATAAAATACTTGTCGATTTCAGGGTTCAGGTATTTTTTAAAATCAGCATTTTTAAATTGCTCAACTTCTTGTGGGAAAGTCAAAGAATCAATGGCTCCCCAATAAAGGCGGCGCTTATGCAGGTATTGCATTTCAGGGAAAGGATCCAGCACAGTTTCCTTATATTTTTCCCATGTTTTTTCAGATCCAAGGTAATTTTCAAAAGCTTTGTAAGCTAAAACTATTTTACCATTCTTTTTATCGACAATATATTTCGTTGGTTGTGAAAATGTAGGATTATTCCAAAAAAGGCATAGTACAAAAAAAACAATAAAGTATATGAAATTGATGGGTTTCATGGCAAATTAAAATTTGAATGTTTATATATTGACGACTAAAATATCAGACCGTTTCAGCTAATAAACTTTCTAATCTATTCAATGCACAATTCAGATTATACTGTGAGCAAATCTATAAGCTGTTAAGAATCATTTTTACAAGCTCTTTTTTCTCCACATCGATATCAAATTGTTCCCACGACCAGAAAACCACACCTTTTGATGGTGGCTTTAATGCAGAACGAAGTGTTTTTTCAAATTCAGAAATCGTTAAAGTATCATTCAGATATGCTTCCTTTACCTGAATACTTGGTAATATATTTCCATTTGTTTGCTTATAAAAATCACTTACAACAGAATTTACCCATTCAGGATCTTGTTTTACCATATGAACATAGGTCATCGGAGATAAATAATCAACTATCGGTTCAATCCTCCTAATGTCCTGACCCGCAATATTTTTAATCGCACCTTCAAAATCATTTTCACGCCATGGCACAATGTGGGTATTGATAAGAATATCAGGTTTTATTTTTTTTACTTCTGAAACAATTTCTTCAATCATACCTGTAATTAAACCACATTTCCAATCAATCCAGCTATCAAGTTTATTTTCTCTAATCCAAATGGCCTTTTCTTGTTCAGAATTTAATGTAACCGGTAGTTCGAAATTAGTTTCTAACTGAAATCGATTCAAACAAATAGAATCAAAACAGGTATTATCCAGTGATGAAAGAGTCCTTTCAGGATAAACCATTTCCCAGAATACAAAATGCCTGATAAAATCGATACTTATCCCGTCGGGATCCAAATCTTTGACAATTCTTTTTATCGATTCAATTTTTTGCTTCCTATAATCTTCCCTCGAAGGGCATACAAATTCCACCCAATCATCAATTGCTCTTTCTCCTTTATCTGTCACAGCATAATATTCTGAATTTTCAGCTAAAAATTCAGAATCAAAAAAAACAGGTGTTATTATAAATGTTTTTATTTTAAACTTTTCTGCATTAGACCTAAATCCTTTTCTGGTAAATAATTCCTCACTGGTAAAGACAGTATTTATCCCAATCTGATCCCATTCTTCAAATAAACCGTTTAAATCTTCACCATAATTATAAATCTTTACTCCTATGATTATATCCGATTTTTCGCCACTATTATTGCTACATCTAACAAAAAATAGAAACAACCCAATTAAAAAATATTTTAACAATCCATATATTTTCATAATTCTATTTTGAATTCACATTATCACTTCAATAGAAATAGATACTACACCTTCATTTGACTCAATTTTATTTGCCAGTTCCTGGATTTCTGTTTTCCGGGTGATACCCACAATAAAAGTCAGCTTATCGGTTGCTTCCGAAATATTTCTTTCAAAACCTGATGAAGTAACCTTAACATCCATCTCTTTAAAAAGTGTTTTGTAAATGTTGATATCAGAATTTTTCTTTTTAACCATCAACACGACTTTTTTGAGAAACCTTTCCTTAAATATTCTTTTCTCAAAAACATCCATTATGGTTAAAGCAAATAAAATTGCAAGCACTGCAATGGCGCTCACAACATACATACCGGCACCAATCGCCAGGCCAACAGCAGCAATGGTCCAAATCGATGCGGCAGTTGTTAATCCCTTTACATCGGCACCAAAACGCAGAATAGCGCCGGCACCTAAAAAACCAATTCCTGATACCACCTGTGCCGCAATCCTACCCGGATCGGCAACCTGCAGTGATGTAAAAGTTTGAGGAATATAAATTGACAGCAGCATTATCAATGTTGCACCAATACAAATCAGAACATGAGTTCGAAGCCCTGCAGGCTGGTTATGGGCTTCCCTTTCAATACCGATTATAGTACCCACAATAAAACTAAATAGTAACCTGATCAATGCGGTTTCCCAGGTTATTTCTGATGATAATATTATTTCATTTAAGTAGTTCATATCAATCTTTTTTGGATTATTCAATATCGTAAAAAAAATTGAGATTTTTGCCATTCATTAAATTTACCCAACTTTGCGTTCTCATGAAAAACATCGTAAAAAGCACAACCTTTTTAGCCCTGCTGGCCTGCCTGCTTTGGTCAACTGCTTTTGCCGGTGTTAAAATTGGGTTGGAATTTCAATCTCCACTTCAGTTTGCAGGAATTCGATTTACAATTTCAGGAATTCTAATTTTACTTTACTTCGGAAAATACAGGCAATTTATTAATGAATTAAAAGCTAACTGGAAATTTATTCTCCTATTAGGGATCATCCAGGTATTTGCCCAATATGCCCTTTTTTATACCGGATTAAACATGGTTCCGGGATCACTTGGCGCCATGATAATTGGTTCTTCTCCACTTTTTATCGCAATTGTAGCACATTTTTCTTTTCACAACGACAAAATGAACCGGCTAAAAACTATTAGTATTTTAGTTGGTGTTGTGGGAATTGCAATTATTACTCTGGGCAGGCAACAAGTTGAATTACGTGGGAAACTGGAATTATTAGGTATTTTTCTTTTATTGCTAAATAACCTTGTTTCAGGTTATTCAAATGTAATAATCTCTAAAAAATCACAGGGAATTACTCCAATGGTTTTAAGCTCTACCTCACTACTGATTGGCGGACTGATGTTATTTTTTGTATCAATTCCTTTCGAAGGATTAAACCTGGGTCCCTTCCCTGCTACATATTATTATTCGCTGGCATGGTTAAGTTTTTTATCGGCAGCAGCTATTACTATTTGGTACACCCTTTTAAAACGGCCGGGTGTAAAAGTTTCGTTCCTGAATGTCTGGAAATTCCTGATCCCTGTTTCAGGGGCTGCATTAAGCTGGATGTTTATAAAAGATGAAAAAACAGATATCACTTCAATTGTGGGAATGATGGTCATTGCTGTTTCACTGATTCTGTTGAATTATGCAAACCGAAAAAAATCAACTTCAAAATTGCAATAATCATCCAGCTTGAAATACTTATTTCTACGAGGGATAGCGGAATACAACGGACATAACAATAGGCTTCTGACCGACATGTTATTGTCGTTTACTTACATCCCCGGAACAGTCGGGCATATTAGTTATGGTTCAGTATTTCATCAAACCGATCCATCTCTTTCATTTTTTAATGATCAAAGAAACCCGATTGAATTAAAAAGAGGGATTTTTATAAAATTGTCGTACTTGATTCGGTCGTAAAAAATAGTGGTGGCACAACTCAATGTTATGCCACCACTATTATAAACTTGTGACTTGCCTCTCGCATCTCATAACTCATAACTCATAACAAACAACTCAATTTTACCAGATCACCGGCCGTTGCTCATCGGTCCGGTAAAGGTTATCTTCAGAAGTAATATTAAATGTTTCGTAAAACTCAGGTACATTAAACATTGCACCATTCACACGGTATTCGCCCCATGGGTGCACATCTTCCTGAACAAGCCTTAACAAAGCTTTATCCCTGATTAACCCTTTCCATAGCTGGGCATATGCAAGGAAAAAACGCTGCGTATCTGTAAATCCATCGATATCTTCCTGTGTTGGTTTTCCTTCAAGACTCAATTTATATGCTTCTAATGCAACTGTTAAACCACCAAAATCGGCAATGTTTTCTCCCAGTGAAAGTTCGCCGTTTACATGTACATCATCCAAAGCAACAAAACCGTTGTATTGGTCAACCAATAATTGTGTACGTTTTTTAAACTCTTCGCTATCTGAACTTGTCCACCAGTCAATCATATTTCCATTTTTATCAAAATTACGTCCCTGGTCATCAAAACCATGTGTCATTTCATGCCCGATTGCCATTCCTATTGCTCCATAATTTACAGCATCATCGGCACCGGCATAAAAAAATGGAGGTTGCAAAATTGCAGCCGGAAAAGTAATATCGTTCATTAATGGATGATAGCCGGCATTAACAGTTTGAGGATCCATTCCCCATTTTTCCTTGATCTACAGGTTTCCCAAACCTATCAAGGTCTTTATAATGTGCAAACTGGTTTGCCCGCATTACATTCTGCACATACGAATCAGCTTCAATCTCTAATTTTGAGAAATCTTCCCATTTATCAGGATAACCAATTTTTACACCCATCAACTCCAGTTTAGCAAATGCAGCTTGTTTGGTCGAATCACTCATCCATTCAAGGTTTTCCAAACGAATTTTTAATGCTTTTTTCAGATATCCAACCAACTCAACCATCTTTTTTTTTAATGCAGGAGGAAAATGTTTCTCTACATATAATTGCCCTAAAGGTTCACCCATTGCATTATTGGTAACGCCAACTACCCTTTCCCAGCGTGGTTTAATTTCTTTACTCCCAGATAGAAATTCAGAATAAAAAGAAAAATCCTGGTTTACAAAATCAGAACTTAAATATTCTGCCGACCTGTTTACCGAATTCCAGGTAAGGTAAACTTTCCAATCATCAACAGGGATTTCTTTGACCATAACTCCAACTTCCTTAAAAAACTTCGGCATAGCTACAATAACATCACCAAAATCAATATCACTTATATTGTTGAAATAACGTGACCAATCAAAACCATCGGCATGTTCCTGTAGTTTGCTAAGGCTCATTTTATTATACCACCCCGGAATATCTCGCATTTCTGTATTGGTTTTTGAATTCTCAGCCAACCTTGTTTCAATAGCCATCACAGTCTCAGCATTTGTTTTTGCTGTTTCAGCATCGTCGCCTTTTATTTCAAACATTTTAGCAACGTGTTTTACATATTCGGTTCTGATTTCTTCCGAACGTTCATCTTCTGTTGTATAATAATCACGGTCGGGTAAACCAATGCCTGCCTGCATCAAATAAAACTTATATATTTTACTATCCATTAAATCCTGTTCCAGTCCGCCTCCAAATAGTGGATATAAACCATAGGTATGGAATTTTGCTACTACATCCTGAAAATCCTCAGTTGATGGAATAGCGGCAATTAAATCCAACTCCTTTTGTAATGAAGAAATACCGGCTTCCTCAATTTTTGCTGAGTCCATTCCGCTTGCATAAAAATCACGGATTTTTTGAGAAATGCTGCCTTTTTCGGCATTCACTTCTTTGGTAACTTCATCCAAAAGTGCACGAACGTCAGCATCACGCTTTTTCCTTACAATATCAAATGACCCATAACGCGAACGGTCTTCAGGTATCTCATTGTTTTTAATCCAGTTTCCGTTGGCATACCTAAAAAAATCATCACCCGGATTTACAGTTAAATCCATATTTTCCTTTTTAATGGCAGGTTCCTGTACCGCTTTTTCAGAACACGAACATACAAACAGTAGCATTGTGATTAATACAATGCTTAATGGTAATAAAGCAAATAGTTTTTTTCTTGATATCATAGTATTAAAATTAGTGGTTTCGAAATCGCTTTTTAAAGAACAAACATACCCTCATTTGTGTTTTAAAATGTTGAATAATTACATTTCAAACTACTTCTTTCAATCACTTATAATTCAAAACCTGTAACTCGCAGCTCATAGTTCACAGTACACAGCTTTTAAATAATCTCTTGTAAGATTCAAATAATTATTCTGATTTGTTTACACATTTGAAAACCGGCTGCACTCAACAATGCAGCTTTTTCAATAACCTTTTCCTGAATACTGTTTTTGTGTGTTCTTATTAATTATTATTTATTACAGTTCCCAACCTTTTCGGTATTCCCGTGTCAGGTATTTGTTGGCTTCTTCATCATTAATGGTCTTCATATTCTTAGAATCATATTCTACCTTTTTTCCTGCTCTTAGAGCAACGGCAGCTAGGTTGATGGCCTCGGTAACTGTACCCGCAAATTTAAAGCTGCCAGGCGACTCCTTGTCTTCTTTGATTGCTGCAGCCCAAGTATTTGACCGACGCCCACGCTCTCTTTCGGGAAGTTCTTTTTCCCCCTGATATGCTTCCATGAGCCTGGAAGGAATGATCTCGGGATTTTCTCCACGAAATCCTGCCAGTATTTTTCCCTTATCACCAACAAACATCATCCCTTCATTTGGTATATCACGCTTATCTTCTTTGAGTTCTTCGGGGATAAAAGGCTTCATACCTCCATCATACCAAAACAGATCAAAAGCCGGAATATTTTTTTGTTTTGGGAATTCTATCTGGATCAAGCTTGATAAAGGAAATGCAACATCATTTTCAACCCATTTATATGTATTGCCATCAACGTATCGATGTGTGGTTCCATATGCTTTCGCACTAATAGGCGGGGTATCAATCCCAAAGGCCAAAAACAACGGGAATAAACTGTAATGCCCCATATCTGCAATGCTCCCGCCTCCAAAATCATACCATCCGCGGAATCGATTGTGAGTGTAGTAAGGATGATAGGGTAAATCGGGTACTGGCCCCAACCATAAGTCCCAATTGAAGCCACCGGGTATGGGTTTGGATTCTTTGGGCCGGGATGGCCATTGTTCCCATACAGGCCGGTACGACCAGTTGTGTATCTCTTTTAAATTGCCGATTACACCATCATTGATCCATTTCAGAGCAAGCCCATATTCCGGTCTTTCACTCCAGGCCAGCAAATGGGTTTTCACATTCGAATTTTTTGCTGTCTCAATAACCAGTCTTCCTTCCGACATCCGGTTGGCAATGGGTTTATGTGTAATTACATGTTTGCCTTTCTTCATAGCTGTAATCGCAAGAAATGCATGATGATGATCCGGAGTCATTATCTTAACAAGATCAATATCCGATTCTTTTTCAAGCAGTTCGCGATAATCTTCATACGAGCTACATCCCTTATATGTACCTGAAGCCTGATTTTTTCCATAATATTTCTCAACATATTCTTTTCCTATGTCTCTTCCACCCGGGATACCCTTATAATTAGATCCCCAACCAGAATCATCAAGAGTTTCCCTGATCGAGTTTAGAATACCTTCAGAAGACCAATCGAGGTAATCGGTAGTAAATTTGTTTACATCACAGACTGACACAACCTGTAAATCCGGATTTTGCAGCAATCCCGGCATTTCCCGCAATCCCTGTGTCCCGCAACCTATATTGGCGACCGTTATCTTTTCTGAAGGTGGAATATATCCGGTTCCACCTAATACATGCCTGGGAACAACTGTAATTGTTGCAGCAGCAGCAGCAGCTGAACCAATAAATTTTCTACGGTTAATGGTTTTTTTTGATTCCATAATTTTTGTATTTAGTTACTAAAAACATCGTAAAACCGTAAAACTAATGTATCGGTTTTCCTTTTTGGTTATTTCGCCAATAATACGACCATTCAATATAATGAAATATTTCCCAAAAAAGAAAAAGAAAGCAAACCTGTTAACCGAACGCAACAAAATTGTTTTTATACTATCTAAGTTTGTTACACATTAAGTACATTTATTGAAATTTTATTTTACATGCCATGCGTAAATTCCATCTTTTTATTTTGCTGATCGTTTTTAGTTCTTCTGCCTTGGCGCAGGAAGAATCTGTATTTTTAGAAATTAATGCAACAGAATCCATTGGAGAAATGCTTCCGGTTTATGCGTTTTTTGGATACGACGAGCCTAATTATACTTACCGTGAAAATGGCAAGAAACTACTTTCTGAAATTGCCGATCTAAGCCCGGTGCCCGTTTATGTCCGCACCCACAATTTGCTTACCACCAGAGAGGGCGAACCCGATCTAAAGTGGGGTTTTACCAATGTATATACTGAAGATGAGCAAGGAAACCCGGTTTATGACTGGACTTTGCTGGACAAAATTCTGGATGCACAGGTTGAGAACGGATTGCTGCCGCTGGTTGAGTTGGGATTTATGCCCAAGGCTTTGTCTGTTAAACCGGAACCTTACCAGCATGAATGGAGTACAAAAGGCCCCTTTTGGACCGGTTGGACATATCCACCAAAAGATTACAATAAGTGGGCAGAGCTGATTTACCAGTTGGTTTTGCATGAAAAAGAAGTTTATGGTGAAGAAGAAATCGAAAAATGGATTTGGGAAGTTTGGAATGAACCCGATATCGGATATTGGTCCGGTACATTTGAGGAGTTTTGTAAACTATACGATTATGGAGTTGATGCTGTAAAACGGGCATGCCCCGAATGTACAGTTGGAGGACCACATACTACAGGACCAGCCGGAAGAAGCGGAAACGAATTCCTCTATAAATTTTTAGATCATTGTGTGAATGGAACCAACTATGTTACGGGGCAAAAAGGTTCGCCCCTTGAATACATCTCTTTTCATGCAAAAGGAAACCCGAGGATGGTTGATGGCCATATCCGCATGAATATGGGAACACAACTGAACGATATTGCAAAAGGATTTGAGGCGGTTAAAAGCTTTCCGGAATTGAAAGACCTACCCATAATTATTGGCGAGTGTGACCCGGAAGGGTGTGCTGCATGTTCGTGGAAACGAGATCCAAAATATGGATATCGTAACGGGACTGTGTACCCCAGCTATACGGCTTCCTCTTTTGCCAAAATATTTGAATTAATGGATGAATATGAAGTCAATTTGAAAGGTGCACTTACCTGGGCATTTGAATTTGAAGACCAGGAGTGGTTTGCCGGATTCCGTGAATTGGCATCAAATGGAGTGGACAAACCAGTAATGAATGTCTTTCGGATG
>JABMQB010000782.1 GCA_013203525.1 Mariniphaga sp. | reverse complement strand
GTATAGAAGGGAACCGGTCTCTACAAAAAAATCGGTTCTGTATTTTAATACCAACAAAACTCTATTTATAACTCTTCTAAATTACCCCCCCCCATAATATTTTTTTCTTAACACATACTTATTTCTTCAAAGAAATGTCATACCTTACAACTACAAACAATAAAATATTTGACCCTCTGGCGAATCCCCCAAGGTTTCCCAAATGAAATTAAACAAAAATTTACGTGATGCTAATTCAGCAACAACCAATATAACTCAAGGGTAATAAGCAACCCAGCCCTTCGTAAAGAACCGGGTTGCAAAAGTGTTTTACTAACCGGAGTGGGGAGAAGCAACTCCCCATTCCATAAAACTTTACAAAAATGATTAAAAAAATTAATTTTTTAGCTATGGTAGTTCTGTTATTTGCAGTTTTTAATGGATGCCAAAAGGATGAAATTCTGGAAGTAAGTGAAAAGGAGGTTTCAGAATACTACAACGAATATGGAAAATATCAAAAGAATATTATTGTTTATGATGAGAGTGGCAACAATTCCTTATTTTTATTAATCCATTCAGATTTTCCAAATGCTGTCGAAAATTTTTTAGCCTCTACAGAATTAATCCTTGAATTAAATAATGAAATCGATTTTGATAATTTAAAATCAAAATCGATTGATGAAGAGCCTATTAATGAAAGTGATAATCTGAAACTTCCGAATCAAGTATTAAATCGCAAAGTTAACATTGAGCTTATTACTGAGAATATTCAAGCTAACACTAGCAGTTACTACTTACATGTTAAAGCAAAAGAGGTAATATTAAAAAGTGCTTCTGATTTTCAATGGGGACCTTATGCTTCTTATAAAACTACAGGAGATTTTATTGGAGTTGTGCATCAAGGATTTTTTGGAACTGGATATGATATTTATGTATATCTTGAAAAAACTAATTCTTGGCTTGCCGGTTGGGATATTTTATGGCAGGGACTCCGTGAAGGGGATTTAAGTAGTAATTATTATTGGGTATGTTTAAATTATACGGCAACAGGAAATCCATATTATAAAATTGGTGCAGGTGTATATTTAGATTCGAGAGCTAGTGTAGCGAACTACTATATTGCTTACTCGAAAGATGCATTCAGAGGAAGAAGTTGTACAATTGGATCGTATGATACAAGAAATTGTTATGTTGGGATTGCACCATCAGGAACAACCGCATTTATGCATCCAAATGCACAAGGAGCATTCTATTATACACCAATAAATGGAAATGAATGCCCATTACCAGGGAGTTCATTTGATACAGCAAACTGTTATGTTGTAGATATCCCTTCTTCCTGTGAAGGATTTATACATAATAACAAATGGTATGTTAAACCTGATAAAATATATTCCTATTGAAAAAGCTACACTTTATAAATGAAGCTGCCAAGTTTTTGGCAGCTTCTAAATGTTTAAATATGCATTTGAAAAAATATTTTCTATTCATTTTGCTTTTTTCTCTTATTGGGTGTAATGAAAAAAATAATATTCAAGTAATTGCAACAATAAATAATAATTCAATATTTCAAGACGAAGTTGATTCATTAACGTTTATAAGTAAATATGAAATTGAAAAGCAAGCTTTGAAAAATTTGATAAAAAGAGAAGTCGTTTGTCAAGAAGCAAGTAAACAAGGAATTACAATAGAGGAATTAATTGAAAAAGAAGTTGAAACTAAAGTGCTAAATGTTACCTCTTCTGATTATTATAAATATATCGAATCAAACAATATAAACAAGAATGAAATTGATTCAGTAAACATAATAACCTATTTAAAAACGATTAAAAAGAAGGAAAAGCATGATGAATATACAGATTCACTGATTAACCAATTTAATATTGAAATATTTCTGCAACCAATGATTTTTAAGACAGTAAATTTATCAAACATAAATTATTTCAATTTATCGCCTTCAAATAAAATCGTAGTTTATTTAATTTCTGATTATGATTGTCCAAGTTGCCAACATATAGAACCCAAAATTAATAAAATTATTAATAAATATGAAAATAAAGTCAATTTTAGATTTGTTGTTTTTGGTGAGTATATATCAAATAAAGCTCTTGCCGCTAATGCAGCAGCTCTGCAGAATAAATTCAAAGAAATGCATGCAATTTTATTTCAGCGTAAAAAAGAACTAAATGATGAGGAAATATTGGAAATTGCAGTAAAATTGGAATTAAATCTAGATAAGTTCAAAAATGATTATAAAAATCCAAACAATTTAAAAAAACTACTACGGATAAAGGAGAAATTAATTAAAAAGGAAATTTATTCAACTCCAACAATAATTGTAAATTCAAAAGTGTTAGATGATGAATTTGCGTTATATACTTTAGAAAATATAATTAAAAATGAATTACATAAAAAATAAATTTTTTGAAATTTTTTGTTTCAGCTTCCCTTTTTTAATTCTATTATCTTGCGACACCGAGATAGAAATAGAAATGCCGCTTCCCGAAAGGAAGTTGGTAATGAATTGCTTATTTTCTCCTTTTACT